>CAMDOY010000223.1 GCA_945903655.1 Rhizobium sp. Q54
TTGTCGCCAAAGGCGATGAAGGGATTGAGGGCGAAGCGCATCTTGCGGCCTTCGCGGGCCGCGCGGGCGCGCATGTCCTCGATGGCGCGGCGCACATTGGCGAAATAGTCGTCGGCATTGCGGGAGGTCTTGTCGAAATCCACGAACCACCAATCGCCCGCCCGCGCCACCATGTCGAGGCCGCGCTGGGAGCGGCTGGCGGTATAGATCTCCGGCGGCTCGGGGGTGGCGGGCTTGAGGAGAAGCTGCGCGTTATCGACCGGAAAGAACCGCCCCTCCCGCGAGAAGGGCGTCTGCGTCCACAGGCCCCGCAGCACCTCGACGAATTCCTCGGCCCTGACATAGCGGTCGTCCGTGTCCTGCAGCACATCACCGCCGAACATGGTGTGCTCCTCCACGTTCCAGCCGGTGACGAGATTGATGGCCATGCGCCCGCGCGTGATGCGGTCGAGGGAGACCGCCATCTTGGCGATGAGTTCGGGATGCCAGAGGCCCGGATGCACCGCCACCATGGAGCGGATGCGCGTGGTCAGCGCGCTGATGGCGCTGGCGAGCACCCATGCCTCGAGGTCCGCGCCCAGATGGCGCTCGGCGAAGAGGATCAGATCAAAGCCGCTGCGGTCGGCCTCCAGCAGAAGCTCCTTGGCGAGCTCATAGGCCACATCGCATTCGCCCTCGGGCAAGGGCGACTGACCCTGGGCCACCGAACGGGCGATGGTGGCCGAGCCCACGGACACATGCGGCACAGGCGCATAGAGACCAAATTGCATGGACGACGCTCCCTTGATTTGGGAGGGAGTTTGCGGCGCCAGCGCCCGTTGGTCCAGCCTTAAAGCTCGCCCAGCTTCAGCTCGGGACTATAGGCGATGTCTTCCACATCCTTGGTCACCGCCTGCCCGCAGATCACCCGGCCCTGCACGGGGTCAAAGGTGAGGGTGGGCGAGCCATAGAGCAGCCAGCCCTTGCTGAGGGCCGCGCTGACCTTGTGGCAGAAGGCGGAATCGTCGGGGCCGGTGAGGTAGCGGTAAACCGTGGTGCGCTTTTTCATGGAGAGGGGCGACTGGGACATGGGGGCTCCTGGGTTCAGGCTCATGGCGTTTTAAATCGAAGGGGCTTCCACCAGCTTCAAAGACGTGATCGCCCTTCGGATCCGGGCAAACTCCCAGCATCACCCGACCCCCACCCCGCACCCCTCCCCACAGGGGGGAGGGGATCGGCAGGCGTTTCACATAAATAATTCAGACCGCTGGCGCCCTTACCCTCCCCCCTGTGGGGAGGGTCGGCGCGCAATAGCGCGACGGGGTGGGGGTCGGGGGATGCTGATCGTAAGCGCCCTTTCAAGCGAAGTGCAGGCAGTTAAGCATTCAGTTCTTGGGAAATTCCAGGCCCATCTCGCGATAGCGCTCGGGATCGTCGATCCAGTTTTCGCGCACCTTCACGAAGAGGAACAGGTGGATCTTGGTCTCGGCGGCTTCCGCGATGTCCTTGCGGGCGGACATGCCGATGGATTTGAGCATCTGCCCCTGTTCGCCGATGACGATCTTCTTGTGGGCGTCGCGGGTCACATAGATCGTCTGTTCGAGCCGGGCGGAGCCGTCGGGCATTTCCTTCCACTGCTCGGTCTCGACCGTGATCTGGTAGGGCAACTCGTCATGGAGCCGCTCGAAGATCTTCTCGCGGGTGATCTCAGCCGCCAGCGAGCGCAGGGGCGCGTCGGAGATCTGGTCTTCGGGATAGAGCCAGGGCCCCTTGGGCATGAGTTCGCTGAGCTTGTGGCGGAAAGCCTCGACCCCATGCTGGCGCAGCGCGCTGATCATGAAGGTCTCGTCGAAGCGGACCTTCTCGTTGATGGCGGCGGCGAGTTCGAGGAGCTTCTCCTTCTTCACCACGTCGATCTTGTTGATCACGAGGATCTTGGGTTTGCGCACATCCGCGAGCTTGGCGAGGATGCCCTCCACCTCGTCATCGACCCCGCGACCGGCGTCGATCAGCAGAGCCACCGCGTCCGCATCCCCCGCCCCGCTCCAAGCGGTCGTGACCATGGCCCGGTCGAGCCTGCGCTTGGGGGCGAAGATGCCCGGCGTGTCCACGAAGATGATCTGCGCGTCCCCATCGAGCGCAATGCCGCGCACCAGCGCGCGGGTGGTCTGCACCTTGCGCGAGACGATGGAGACCTTGGCGCCGACCAGCGCATTGAGGAGCGTCGATTTACCGGCGTTCGGCGCGCCGATGAGGGCGGCGAAACCACAGCGTTGCGGATGGTCGCTCATGACTCGGCTCCGGCCTTGAGTTGTGTAAGGGGCAAAACGCCTTCCCTTTCCAGAAAAGCGCGGGCGACCGACTGTTCGGCCACCCGCTTGGAAGCGCCTGTGGCGCTCATAAGTTCGAAACCTTCGACGACGACGCCGATGATGAATTGCGGCGCATGGGCGGGGCCGGAACGCCCGACCTCGCGATAGACAGGCGGCGGCAGGCCGCGACCCTGCGCCCATTCCTGCAGGGAGGTCTTGGCGTCCTGCAGGGGCCGCTTGGGCTCGGCCATACGGGTGGAGAAGCTGCGCACCACCACATCGCGCGCCGCCTCATAGCCCGCGTCCAGATAGACCGCGCCGATGATCGCCTCGCAGGCATCCCCAAGAATCGCGGTCTTCTGGCGCCCGCCGGTGGCGGATTCGCCCGCGCCAAGGCGCAGATGGGGGCCTACATCCCAGTCGCGCGCAACCTCGGCGCAGGTCTCCTTGCGCACCAGCGAGGCGAGGCGGCGCGAGAGGTCGCCCTCCTCGGAGTCCGGAAACATCTCGTAGAGCATGCCCGCCACGGCAAGGCCCAGCACCCGGTCGCCCAGAAACTCCAGCCGCTGGTAACTGTCCGTCCGCTTCTGGATGGCGCTCACATGGGTCAGCGCATGCTTGAGCAGCTCGCGCTTGACGAAGATATGGCCGACGGCGACTTCGAGCGCCTCGATCGGCGGTTTAGGCCCCCGCGCCATCTATCGCACCGGCTGGAATAGCCTGCTCCAGCGGATCGCGGTGGGCCATTTCCAGACCTGCCAGCCATCGACGCCCTCGTCCAGCGAGAAGAAGATCACCTCGGCGCGGCCGACGAAATTCTCCAAGGGCACGAAGCCAACGCCCCCCTGCTCCGGCGGCACGCGGGAATCCGTGGAGTTGTCGCGGTTGTCGCCCATCATGAAATAGTGGCCGGCCGGCACTTCGTAGACGCCGGTGGAGTCATAGAAGCCCGTATCCCCATCGCGCTCGATGATCAGATGGGACGTCCCGCCCGGCAGTGTCTCCTTATAGGTCGCAACCTCGGTCTGGCGACCATAGGGGTCGGTGGTCCTGATCTTCGGCGCCGCTTCGCGCTCGACCGTCTGGCCATTGATCACGAGGCGGCCCCGCACCATCTGGATCTTGTCGCCGGGCAAGCCGATGACGCGCTTGATATAGTCGGTGGAGCCATCGCGCGGCAGCTTGAAGACGGCGACATCGCCCCGCTTGGGATCGGAGCTCAAAATGCGGCCGGAAAAGAGATCCGGCGAGAAGGGCATGGAGAAGCGCGAATAGCCGTAGCTGTATTTCGACACGAAGAGGTAATCGCCGATCAGGAGGGTCGGGATCAGCGAGCCCGAGGGGATGTTGAAGGGCTGGAACAGGACCGTGCGCACGACAAGCGCGATGAGCAGCGCCTGGATGATGACCTTCACGGTCTCGGCAAACCCGCCTTCTTCGGCTTGTTTCTTGGCTTGCAGCCCTGCCGGTTCGCTCATCAAAGATCCCTTAAAATCGCGCGCGCCTCAATGGCCCCGATCAGGGCGGCGCGCAGGCGCATCGTACGCCCTGGAGCCGGATATACAGCCGGACTCACCGGGGCGCAAACGGCGCGGTGGGGAGTTTGGCCTCTCGTCGCCAAAGGACCGTTGACCTTGGTGTTACCTGGTACTACCCTGAATTGGTTTTTCCTCCCAGGGACAACAGGCTGATGACCGTCAAATCGTCGATCTCGCTCACCGATGAGCAGCACGCCTTCGCCAGAACCTTGGTCGAAGCCGGGCGCTTCCCGAGCGTCAGCGCCGTGTTGCAGCAGGGCGTCGATCTGCTGCGCAGGCAGATGGAGGACGAGGCGCTGGAGCGCGCAGCTCTTATCGATATCATGGCGCAGCGGCGTTCCGGCGCCTTCGTCTCGGGAGACGAGATGGATTCCCGGTTGAAGCGAATGCTGAACAAGAAACTCCAGACCCATGCCGTTCGCGATTGAGTTCTCGACCGAGTCCGAACGCGACTTCGAGCTGATCTTCGACCATTTGTTCGAGAGCTATCTGAGTTTCGGCGAAAGCGTCGAGGAAGCCCTCGACCACGTCATGAAACGCATCTTCGACATCCGCCGGGCCGCCGACAGGCTATCGTCTTTTCCCATTCGCGGCACAGCGCGCGACGATATCCTGCCCGGGGTTCGCTATTTAAGCATTGATCGAGCGATCTACTGGTTTGACGTTGATGACGCCGCCGGGAAAGTCCGCATCCTCGCCGTCTTCTTTGGCGGGCAAGACCATGTCCGCCACATGCTGGTTCGGTTGCTGGGGAGGGTCGATCCACTCTGAACGACGGGGCTTCAGGCCCCCACCGGCACAGCCTCGATAATCACATAGGCCATGGCCATGGGATGTTCATCGCTGATGCTGAGATGAATCACCGCCTCATGCCCCGCCGGGATCAGTTTCGCCAGCCGCTCGGCGGCGCCGCCGGTCAGCTTCATCGTGGGTTTACCCGAGGGCAGGTTCACCACGCCCATGTCATGCCAGAAGACGCCATGGTTCAGGCCCGTGCCCAGCGCCTTGGAGCAGGCCTCCTTGGCGGCGAAACGCTTGGCGTAGGAGGCGGCGCGCTGGGCCCGGCCTTCAGACTTGCGCTGCTCCACCGGCGTGAAGCACCGCTGGATGAAGCGGTCCCCGTAACGCTCCAGCGTCTTCTCGACGCGGGTAATGTTGCAGAGGTCGGAGCCGATGCCGACGATCATGAGGCCTGCCCGCGCCCCTCGTCCATGGCGGCGCGCATGCGGCGGATGGTTTCGGGCAGACCCACGAAAATGGCCTCACCCATGAGGAAATGACCGATGTTCAGCTCCACCACCTGCGGCAGGGCGGCTATCTTGCGGGCGGTGTCATAGTCGAGCCCATGGCCTGCATGACATTCGATGCCCAGCTCATGGGCCCTCGCGGCGGCGACGCGGATGCGGCCGAACTCACGATTGGCCTTGTCCAGCTCCCCATGGGCCACGGCGTCGCACCAGGAGCCCGTATGCAGCTCCACCACCGGCGCGCCGATGGACCGGGCCGCGTCCAGCGCATCCAGCGCGGGCTCGATGAAGAGGGAAACGCGCACCCCCGCCCGGCCAAGCTCTGTGGTGATGGTCTTGATGCGGTCGTGGCCGCCGCGCACGTCGAGCCCGCCTTCGGTGGTGCGCTCGCTGCGCTTTTCAGGCACGAGGCAGCAGGCGTGCGGACGGGTGTGGAGCGCGATGCCCACCATCTCGTCCGTGGCCGCCATTTCGAAGTTGAGCGGCTTGGAGATCTCCCGGCGCAGGCGGGCCATGTCCTCGTCGCGGATATGGCGGCGATCCTCGCGCAGATGGGCGGTGATGCCGTCCGCCCCCGCCTCGATGGCGAGCAAGGCCGCGCGCACGGGATCAGGCAGCGCCCCGCCCCGCGCGTTGCGCACGGTCGCGACATGGTCGATGTTGACGCCCAGCCGCAGGCGAGGCGGCGCTGCGGCGCTCACGCGGCGAGACCCCGGCTGCCCGGCTTGATGGCGGGCAGAGCGGCGAGTTCGGGGGGCAGTTCATTCACCGCATAGTCAGGGATCACCAGCGAGGCGAGGGCCACGCGGGGCAATCCGCCCAGATCCGCCTTGCCGCCGGAGCGGTCGATCAGGCAGGCGCCGCCGACGAGCTCGCAGGGGTGCTCACGCAGGGCGTCCACGGTCTCGCGCAGGGACAGGCCGGTGGTGATGATGTCCTCGATGACCAAAACCCGGTCCTTGGCGCTGATCTCGAAGCCCCGGCGCAAGGCGAACTTGCCGTTCTCGCGCTCCACGAAGATGGCCCGGGCGCCCAGATGCCGGGCCGTCTCATAGCCGGGCACGATGCCGCCCACGGCCGGGGAAACCACCACATCGATCCGCCCGAAGGCGTCGTTGACCTTGGCGGCCAGCGCCTTGCAGAGCGTCTCGGTGCGGACGGGATCCTGGAAAACGAACATTTTCTGCAGGTAGACCGGGCTGCGGCGGCCCGAGGTCAAAATGAAATGGCCGGTGAGCAGAGCGCCAGCGGCGCGGAATTCGTCGAGCACTTCATCCTGGGTCATGGTCATCATCCTGCTGAGAC
>CAMDOY010000224.1 GCA_945903655.1 Rhizobium sp. Q54
CCCTGAATGCGTCGCGCCGTGACACGGGCCACAGCCTCGTCCAGCGCGCGGCGGGCGAAGCCAAGCGCCGCCGCGCCAACGGTGGAGCGGAACACATCCAGCACCGACATGGCGATCTTGAACCCGTCGCCCGCCGCGCCAATCAATGCGCCTTCGGGCAGACGCACGTCGCGCAAGGCCAGCCGCGCAAGAGGATGCGGCGCGATCACCTCCAACCGCTCCTCAACACTCAGCCCCGCCACATCAGCGGGCATGAGGAATGCGGATAAGCCCCTGGCTCCCGGCGCCTCCCCGGTCCGCGCGAAAATGATATAGAGATCGGCGATGCCGCCATTGGAGATCCATGTCTTCTCACCATTCAGCACCCACCCGCCCTGCACGCGGTTTGCGCTAGTCGCGGTTGCCGCAACATCAGAGCCTGAGGCGGGCTCCGTCAGCGCAAACCCTGAAATCGCTGCGCCTGCGCGCGTACGGTCCAACCACGACCGTTGTTCCTCTGTGCCGAAAAGCGACACAGCCCCCATGCCCAGGCCCTGCATGGCGAAAGCGAAATCGGCCAAGCCGTCATGACGGGCTAGCGTCTCGCGGATCAGGCAGAGCGTGCGAACATCCAGCCGCTCGCCTGTGCTGGCGCCCGAGTGGCGCAACCAGCCACCCGCGCCCAGCGCCGCCACCAGCCCTTGGCAGGCAGCATCAACATCGCCATGGGCCACGGGCAGATGTGCGGCGCACCAGGCCTCCAGCTCCCTGGCCAGGGCGAGGTGGCGGCCTTCGAAAAACGGCCAGCTCAGAAAACTTGCGTCAGCCATGATCTCATCCGTTCATTTCGATGCAGAGGTCAGTCGCCCTGAAACACCGGCTTCTCCTTCGCGACGAAGGCCCGGTAGGCCCGTTCGAAATCTTTCGTCTGCATGCAGATCGCCTGCGCCTGGGCTTCCGCCTCAATGGCGGCCATCAAGCCCATGTCCCATTCCTGGACCAATTGCGTCTTGGTCACGGAATGGGCGAAGGTGGGGCCTGCGGCCAATCGTGCGGCCAGCGCCAAGGCTTCGGCCTCCAACGTCTCTGCGGGATACAGCGCGTTCCAGAAACCCCAGCGCTGTCCCTCGTCGGCGGTCATCACGCGGCCTGTGTAGAGCAACTCCGCCGCGCGCCCCTGCCCGATGATGCGCGGGAGCATGGCGCAGGCGCCCATGTCGCAACCGGCCAGACCAACGCGTGTGAACAGGAAGGCGCATTTGGCTTGCGGCGTCGCCAACCGCATGTCCGTCGCCATCGCAAGGATCGCGCCCGCCCCAACGGCCACCCCGTCCACCGCCGCGATCACCGGTTTGCCGCAACTCAGCATCGCCTTGACGAGGTCCCCCGTCATGCGGGTGAAATCCAGAAGTTCGGCCATGGGCAGGCCGATCAGCGGTCCGATGATCTCATGCACATCGCCGCCTGACGAAAAATTCCCGCCGTTGGAGGCGAAGACCACCACATCCACGTCATCGGCGTAAACCAGCGCGCGAAAGGTGTCCCGCAATTCGGCATAGCTTTGAAAGGTCAGCGGGTTCTTTCGCTCGGGCCGGTTCAGGCGGATCAGGGCTACCCGGCCGTGAGCCTCCCATTGGAAATGTATGGGCTTCAGCCCCGCCATCGACGTCATTTGGCGCTCCCCATGCGTTTCAGAATTTCAGTCATCGTGTCGAGGTCGAGCTCTGACATGTTGGCGAAGAGCTGATTCACTTCCGTCTCATGGCTTGCGGCGAGCCCCTCAAACTCCGCCAACCCTTCGAGCGTCAGCGCCACGAACACCGTGCGCCGGTCCGTCTCAGACGGGGTCCGGCAAACAAAGCCATCATTCACAAGACGGTCCACCACGGTGGTCGCATTGCCGTTTGACACCAGAAGCATCCGCGACAGCTCGCTCATGGTCACGCCGTCGCGCCGCCGCCAAAGCGCCGCCATCACATCAAAGCGAGGCAAGGTCGTGGCGTGGTTGATCCGCAGATGTTCGCGCAAATAGCTTTCGGCGGAGCGGGTGACGCCCAGGAGGCGGATCCACATTTTCAATCGACGTTTGGAAAGCTCACTCACAGCTCACCCCCGGCGATGGCGATGGCCTGTCCATTGACACCCTCGGAGCCTGGCCCGCATAGCCACAGGGCGGCCGCAGTCACCTCGGCTGGCTGGATTAGGCGACCCTGCGGATTCATCTCTTCCAGCACGCGGCGCGCCTCATCCATAGTGCGCCCCGTCTTTTCTGCGATCACGGCCACAGACCTGTCTGTCATCGGCGTATCAAGAAAGCCGGGGCAAAGCGCATTCACAGTAATCGGGCGCCTGGCCAACTCCAGCGCCAGCGACCGGGTCAATCCCACGACCCCATGCTTGGCCGCCGCATAGGGTGCAACCCTGGCGTAACCTTTCAGCCCGGCGGTCGAAGCCACGGAAATCAAACGCCCCCAGCCCGGCATTTGCGCCAGCCCAGCTTGCAGCGTCAAGAAGACACCTGTCAGGTTCACCGCGATCATGGCGTTCCATTGATCCATCGTGGTGCGCAGGAAGGGACTTGAGTCCGCAGCCCCTGCGTTCGCGATCACAATGTCGCAGGGCCCTGCGCTGGCGAACAGGTCGGCGACCGAGGCCGGGTCCGTCACATCGGCCACCACCACTTGCGCGCCTGTGACAGCGGCGACGGCCTCCAGCGCATCGCGCCTTCGGCCAGCGATCACCACCCCAGCCCCGGCTGCGGCGAATCCTCGGGCAAGGTCAGCCCCGACGCCTGAACCGCCGCCGGTGATGAGGACGCGGCGCCCGTCAAGCACGGATCGCCTCCCCCGGCTTGGACAACAGACGGCGCGCCTGATCGCGACCCGGCAGATAAGGCAGCGGCCAATCAGCGTCCGTATCGCCCGCCGCCACAGCAGCGTGCAGAGTCCAGTAGGGGTCGGCGAGGTGAGGGCGGGCAAGGCAGACCAGATCGGCCCGACCTGCCAGCAAGATGCCGTTAACCTGATCGGCCTCCGTGATGTTGCCAACAGCCATCGTCGCCAACCCCGCCTCATTGCGGATGCGGTCGCTGAAAGGCGTCTGGAACATACGACCATAGACAGGCCTTGCCTCAGCGGTCGTCTGACCTGCGCTGACGTCGATGATGTCGGCGCCCGCAGCGGCGAAAGCGCGCGCGATCTCCACCGCCTCCGAACCGGTGACGCCATCGGCCCCGACCCAATCGGTCGCCGAAATGCGCACGGACATGGGCTGCGCCGCAGGCCAAGCCGCCCGCATGGCGGCGAAGACTTCCAGCGGAAAGCGCAGGCGATTTTCCAGACTGCCGCCATAGGCGTCGGCGCGGATATTCGACACAGGGCTGATGAAGCTCGAGATCAGATAGCCGTGCGCGGCATGTAGTTCGATCATGTCAAAGCCGCAGGTCGCGGCCATCTCGGTCGCGCGGACGAATTGGGCCAGAACTTCGTCCATATCGGCGCGGTCCATCTCCTTTGGCGTCTGGTTGATCGGCGACCACGGGATGGGCGATGCGCTCATCACTGGCCAATTGCCCTCTTCCAAGGGCGCATCGATCTCGCGCCAGCCAATTTGCGTGGAGCCCTTGCGTCCGGAATGGCCGATCTGACAACAGATCTTCGCCCGCGTTTCCGCGTGAATAAACGCAACAAGCCGCTTCCAGCCGGCTTCATGCTCGGGCGCATAGAGGCCGGTGCAGCCGGGGGTGATGCGTCCCTGTGGGGAAACACAGGTCATCTCGGTGATGACCAGTCCCGCGCCGCCCTTGGCGCGTTCGGCGTAATGGACAAAGTGCCAATCGCCCGGCACGCCATCGACAGCTCTATATTGTGCCATAGGGCTGACGACGATGCGGTTTTCCAGCCGCATCTCTCGTAACGTGAATGGCGCGAACATAGGCCTGCGGCCTGCTGCGCCGCCCGCCTGCGCCTGAAACCAATCCTCGGCCTGGGCCAGCCAGACGGAGTCGCGAATCCGCAAATTTTCATGGGAAATACGCTGGCTGCGGGTCAGCAGCGAATAGGCGAATTGCAGGGGCGGCATGTCGAGATACCGCTCCACCTCCTCGAACCATTCCAGCGAATTGCGGGCCGCTGATTGCAGGCGCAGCACCTCGACCCGGCGCTCGTCCTGATAGCGCTGGAATGCGCCCGCCAACGTGGGTTCCGAGTGCAGATAGTCGGCCAACGCAATCGCTGAATCCAGCGCCAACCGAGTGCCGGAGCCTATGGAGAAATGCCCCGTGGCGGCCGCATCGCCCATCAGCACCAAGTTTTCATGATACCATGTCTCACAGATCACACGTGGGAACTGCATCCAGACCGCCGAGCCCCGCAGATGGGCGGCGTTCGACATCAGGCCATGTCCGCCAAGATGCGCGGCGAATATCTTGCGGCAGGTTTCCACCGTTTCCTCTTTGCTCATCGCCTCAAAACCCCAGGCGTCCCAGGTCTTCGGCAAGCATTCGACGATGAAGGTCGCGGTGTCCTTGTCGAACTGGTAAACATGCGCCCAGACCCAGCCATGGGCCGTTTTCTCGAAAATGAACGTGAATGCGTCATCAAACCTGGTGTGGGAGCCGAGCCAGACGAATTTGCATTTGCGGGTGTCGATGTCGGGTTGGAAAGCCGAACCATATTCACGGCGAACCAGGGAATTCAGCCCATCCGCCGCCACTACCAGATCATATTCGGCGCGGTATTCCTCGGCGGTCTTGAACTCCGTCTCAAAGCGCAGTTCGACGCCAAGCTCTCGGGCGCGGGCCTGCAGGATGATCAGCAGCGTCTTGCGCCCTATCCCGGCAAAGCCGTGCCCGCCCGAGACCGTGCGCACCCCGCCCTGAACCACCGCGATATCGTCCCAATAGGCGAAGTTGCTGCGGATTGCTGCGGTGCTTATCGGATCGTTCTGCTGCATTCGGCCCAACGCATCGTCAGACAGCACCACCCCCCATCCAAAGGTATCATTTGCGCGGTTGCGCTCCAGAACGATGACCTCATGCGAGGGGTCGCGCAGTTTCATCGAAATGGCGAAGTAGAGTCCGGCGGGGCCGCCCCCAAGGCAGAGGATATTCATTGGTTGCTCCTGACCTCGGACGAAGCCTGCCAGCAGACGGAAATAATTTCAAGCTTAAATTTTTTGGACTTGAAATTTTTACCGGGTCCGCGCATGATGGCGCCATGGAGCTTTGCGTCGAACATCACGGCGGGTGGGTGAGCCTCACCCTCAACCGGCCAGAGGTCAGGAACGCCCTGAACACGACGTTCCTTGGCAGGATTGCGGCCACGCTGAAGCAACTGGCGGCGGATGATGGGTGCCGTCTAGTGGTGATCGCGGGCGCGCAGGGCCACTTCGCCGCCGGCGCCGACATTGGCGAAATTGAACACAAGACCCAAGCCGAAGCCGCCCTTGACCCGCGTAAACAGCACTGGGCTGACATCCGCGCCTTTCCCAAGCCCATGATTGCGGCGGTGGATGGCTACGCCCTTGGTGGAGGGTTCGAGCTGGCCCTGATGTCTGATCTGATGGTTCTGGGGCCGACGGCACGGTTGGGCTTGCCCGAGACGACCCTGGGTCTAATGCCCGGCGCTGGAGGGGGACAGCGACTGATGTCGCTGGTGGGCCGGATGCGCGCCGGCAGGATTGTTCTGACGGGCGAGGTGATTGACGCCACCACCGCTTTTCACTGGGGCATCGCCAGCCACCTTGCCGATGGTCCAGCCTTTCCCGACGCCGCAGCCCTAGCCGAAAAGATCAGCCAGCGGGCCCCCCGCGCCATGGCGGCGGCGAAACAGGCGCTGATCGCGGGGGACGAAGCCAGCCTTGCCTTCGCCACAGAGCGTAGCGGCTTTGAACTCTTGATGGACAGTACCGACAAGGCCGAAGGCATCGCCGCATTTCGCGCCAAACGACCCCCAAGGTTCACAGGACGATGACGACCATCGCAATCATAGGGCTCGGCACGATGGGCCATGGGTTGGCGCAGGTTTACGCCGCCGCAGGTTTTAAGGTGCTCGCCACCGACGCCCAAGCCTCCACCCGCGACAGCGCAGGCGACAGGATGGCAGCAGCGCTGGATGCGCGCGTGGCCGCCGGCAAGCTTTCTCCCGAAGCCCGTGATGCGGCTCTCGCCAATCTGACCATTGTGGAAAGCATTCAGGCGCTGGCTCCGACCAGCCTCGTGATTGAGGCGATTGTCGAAACACTCCCCGCCAAGCAGGCTCTTGTCGCCGAGTTGGAAAAGGTGGTGTCGCCAACGGCGATTGTGGCGACCAACACGTCATCCCTCTCGGTCAGCGCCATTGCAGCGGGAGCGAGGAATCCCGGGCGGATTCTGGGCC
>CAMDOY010000225.1 GCA_945903655.1 Rhizobium sp. Q54
TTGTCGCTGCGGGCCTTGAGGGCCGCGCCAAGGATGTCGCCGAGCGAGGCGCCGGAATCCGCCGACCCGTATTGGGCGATGGCTTCCTTTTCCTCGGCCATTTCAAGAGCCTTGATCGACACGGAGACCTTGCGGGCCTTGCGGTCGAAGATGGTGATGCGGGCGTCGACCTTCTCACCAACGGCGAAGCGCTCGGGACGCTGATCCGCACGGTCGCGGGCCAGTTCGTTGCGCTTGATGAAGGCGGTCATATCGGTGCCCACGAGGGTCACCTCGAGGCCGCCTTCCTTCACTTCGGTGATTTCGCAGGTCACGACCGCGCCCTTGCGCAGATCAGCTTCGCCTTCGACCTTCTGGGCGAAGGGGTCGCTGCTGAGCTGCTTGATGCCGAGCGAGATGCGCTCCTTCTCGACGTCAACGTCGAGAACCTGCGCCTTGACCATGTCGCCCTTCTTGTACTCCTCGATCATCTGCTCGCCCGGACGCTTCCAGTCGAGGTCGGAGAGATGGACCATGCCGTCCACGTCGCCTTCCAGGCCGATGAACAGGCCGAACTCGGTCTTGTTCTTGACCTCGCCCTCGACTTCGGTGCCAACGGGATGCTTCTCGGCGAAGGCTTCCCAGGGGTTCTGCAGGGTCTGCTTGAGGCCCAGCGAGATGCGGCGCTTGACCGAATCCACTTCCAGAACCTGCACGTCCACTTCCTGGCTCGTCGAGACGATCTTGCCGGGATGGACGTTCTTCTTCGTCCAGGACATTTCGGAAACGTGGATGAGGCCTTCGATGCCCGGCTCCAGCTCCACGAAGGCGCCGTAGTCCGTGATGTTGGTCACACGGCCATGCAGGCGGGCGTTGAGCGGATACTTGGCCTCGATGCCCTGCCAGGGATCTTCCAGCAGCTGCTTCATGCCCAGCGAGATGCGGTGCGTGTCGTGGTTGATCTTGATGATCTTCACGCGCACGGACTGGCCGATGTTGAGAACTTCGGTCGGGTGGTTGACGCGGCGCCAGGCGATGTCGGTGACATGGAGCAGGCCGTCGATGCCGCCCAGATCCACGAAGGCGCCGTAATCGGTGATGTTCTTCACCACGCCCTCGATGACCTGACCCTCTTCGAGGTTGGCCACGATCTCATGACGCTGCTCGGCGCGGCTCTCTTCGAGGACCGTGCGGCGCGACACAACGATATTGCCACGGCGACGATCCATCTTGAGGATCTCGAAGGGCTGCGGCACGCCCATGAGGGGGCTCACGTCGCGGATGGGGCGAATGTCGACCTGGCTGCGCGGCAGGAAGGCCACGGCGCCGTCGAGATCGACGGTGAAGCCGCCCTTGACCTGATTGAAGATGACGCCGTCGACCTTTTCCTTGGCCTCGAACGCCTTTTCGAGCTTGACCCAGCTCTCCTCGCGGCGCGCCTTGTCGCGCGAGATGACGGCTTCTCCCAGCGCGTTCTCGACGCGCTCCAGATAGACCTCGACCTCGTCGCCCACCTTGAGGACGATGTCACGGTTGGGGCCTGCGAATTCCTTGAGGGCGATGCGGCCTTCGGTCTTCAGACCGATGTCGATGACCGCCACATCCTTTTCGATGGCGACGACGATGCCTTTTACGACCGAGCCCTCATAGGCCTCGTTCTCGGAAAAGCTCGCGTCGAGCATGGATGCAAAATCGTCGCGCGTGGGCGCGAAGCTGGAACTTGAAGATGACATTGGGACTCCTGAGCGCCCTGGTCGGGCATGCGCCGGCGGTTCGAGTGATCCTCGCCTCATTCCGCCGGCGTCCGCCACGTTGGACGGAGCCACCGCCTTGCGGCGGGCCGGCGCAGACCGGCAGTCAGAGACAATAAGAGCCCGCGACGGCAAGCCGCAGGCTCTGGTCCTTTAGCAGCATGAGGGCGGGTTCACAAGCGGGGTTAGGAAACACTAGCGGCGGCCATTGTCTTTCCGGCAGACCCTGAGATGATGGCCGCCCGCGCCGCCAAGCCTCCGGCAGGCGAGCGCGATCCATGGGAGGACCACCAGTTGCAGCAACCGCCATTCCGCGCCGAACATATCGGCAGTCTTCTTCGCCCCGCCGGGCTG
Source organism: Rhizobium sp. Q54 (assembly GCA_945903655.1). GTDB lineage: Bacteria > Pseudomonadota > Alphaproteobacteria > Rhizobiales > Beijerinckiaceae > Terripilifer. The sequence continues at coordinate 2,085 of CAMDOY010000225.1, forward strand.
CTGGAGCTGCGCCGCAAGCATCGCTTCGGGCAGGTCAGCGAGGCCGCCCTGCGGCAGGCGGAGGACGAGGCCATCGGGGAGGCGGTGGTCTTGCAGGAGCGGGTCGGCCTGCGCTTCGTCACCGATGGCGAATTTCGCCGCCACTCCTACCACAGCTTCTTTTTCTCCCAGTTGGGCGACATCGAGCCAGCCTGGGTGCCTGCCGACCAGCAGGGAACGGCGGAGGTCCCGCGCCGGGGCGTGCAGCCCCAGGCGCGCATCCGCTCGCGCCTGCAATGGACCAAGCCGATCCATGTGGAGGACTTCAAGTTCCTGCAATCCCGGACGAAATTGACCCCCAAGATCACGATCCCCGGCCCCTGCGCCCTGCATTTCCGGGGTGGCGACCATGCGGTTCTGGCCAGCGCCTATCAGGACACCGACAGCTTCTGGGCCGATACGGTGGATGCTTTTGTGAAGGAATTGAAGGCCTTGGCGGATTCAGGTTGCACATATGTGCAGATCGACGAGACCGCCTTCGCCAAATTCGGCGATCCCCATGTGCAGGCGGAGCTCGCCGCGCGGGGCGATGACTGGTCGTCCCTCATCGACCGCTATATCGAGGTGACGAATCAGGTCCTGCGCGCCGCGCCCGCCTCCATGCGCATCGGCATGCATCTGTGCCGGGGCAACCGGGCCGGGCAGTTCCACTCCGAGGGCAGTTATGATTCTGTCGCGGACCGGCTGTTCAATGCGCTGGAGGTTCCCTTCTACTACCTAGAATATGATTCGGAGCGGGCGGGTGGTTTCGAGCCACTACGATTCGTGCCCAAGGACAAGAAGGTCGTGCTCGGCCTCGTCTCGACCAAATCGGGCGCGCTGGAGGACAAGGAGATGCTGAAGCGCCGGGTGGGCGATGCGCAGGCCTTCGTGGATCATGATCGCCTCGCCATCAGCCCCCAATGCGGCTTCGCCAGCATTGAGGAGGGCAATCCCATCAGCCCGCAAGAGCAAGAAGCCAAGCTGCGCCTCGTCGTGGAGACGGCGCGCGAGATCTGGAACGACGCGTAACCCCCCAAAACCGAAGACTGGAGCACCCATGAAAATCGAGAAAATCCCCTATTCCGTCGGCGCGCTGAACTGCGAAGGCGTTCTTGTTTATGACGCGGCGGGCAAGAACCTGCCTCTCCTGCTCATGGCCCCCAACTGGATGGGCGTGACGGAGAAGGCCATCGAAGGCGCCAAGGAATTGGCCGGGAAAGGCTATGTGGTCTTCCTCGCCGACATGTACGGCCCCAACGGCCGCCCCACGGGGCAGGAAGTGCCCATGGATTTCCTGGGCCCGTTGATCAAGCAGCCTGCAGAGACCCGGGCGCGCATCAACGCGGCCTTTGACGCCATGACAGCCGCCGCCAAGGCGCATGGCGTGGGCGACGCCTCCCGTCGCGCGGCCATCGGCTATTGCTTCGGCGGCTCGAACGTCCTCGATCTCGCCCGTTCCGGCGCAGATGTGGCGGCGGTGGTCAGCATGCACGGCAATCTCAAGACCGGCATGCCCGCCGAGCCCGGCGCCGTGAAGGCCAAGGTGCTGGTGGTGCATGGCGCCGATGATCCCATCGCGCCCAAGGGCGACCGGGACTTCCTTGAGGACGAGATGCGCAAGGCGGGCGCCCGCTGGACGATCCTCGCCTTCGGCGGCGTCTTCCACAGCTTCACCGACCCCGCCGCCAATCGTCCGCCCTCCTCGCAATTCTCCGCCCACGCCAACCATTACGGCTACAGCATGGCCCACGGGATGATCGCGGACGCCTTTGCGGGGAAAATCTAGGGCTTCTTGCCCATCACGATGGCGAGGGCGGCTGCAAAGGCGCCCTCGATGTCCAGCGCCGAGGTGTCCAGCATCACCGCATCCTTAGCCGCCAGCAAAGGAGCGCTGGAGCGGTGGGAGTCGCGCTCATCGCGCTTGCGGATGTCCTCCAGCACGTCAGCGTAATTTACCTTCTCCCCGCGCCGCGCCAGTTCCAGCGCCCGCCGGTTGGCGCGGGTCTCCGGGCTGGCGGTGACGAAGATCTTCACCTTCGCATCCGGACAGATCACGGTTCCGATGTCGCGCCCGTCCAGCACCGCCCCTTCCGGGCGGCTGGCGAAGCTGCGCTGCATGTCGAACAGGGCCGCGCGCACGGCGGGAATAGCCGCGACCACAGAGGCCGCCTCGCCCATCTCGCGCCCGCGCAACTGCTCCTCATCGAAATCCATGAGCGCGAGGCCGCGTGCGGCTTCCACCGCGCGGCGTTCGTCGTCGAGCCGCTCGCCCGCCTCCATCAGCGCCCGCGCCGTGGCGCGGTAGAGCAGGCCGGTGTCGAGATGCGGCAGGCCGAAGTGTTGCGCCAGCCGACGCGCCAGCGTGCCCTTGCCCGACGCTGCGGGACCATCCAGTGCAATGATCATGGCCTCACCCGAAGATCGCGCCCAGCCGTTCCATGGCCGGGCGGAAGGTGGGGAAGCTGGTGGCGATCATATTGGCGTCGTCGATGGTGACGGGCTGCTCGCTGGCGAGGCCCATCACGAGGAAGCTCATGGCGATCCGGTGATCGAGATGGGTGGCGACCGTGGCGCCCCCGGGAACGGTTGTGCCGCCCTCCACGATCAGGTCGTCGCCCTCGATGCGGTTCTTGACCCGGCAGGCGGTCAGGCCATCCGCCACGGCGGCCAGACGGTCGGACTCCTTCACCCGCAACTCGTTGAGCCCGCGCATGCGGGTCTCGCCAGTTGCGAAAGCGGCCGCGACCGCCAGAATGGGATATTCATCGATCATGGCGGGGGCGCGAGCGGCGGGAATATCCGCCCCCTTGAGGGCGCTATGGCGCACCCGCAGATCCGCCACATCCTCGCCGCCCTCGATGCGACGGTCGAGCACCTCGATCTGCGCGCCCATCTCCATGAGCGAATCAAGCAGGCCCACCCGCAGCGGGTTCATCATCAGCCCCTCGATGGTCACATCCGATCCCGGCACGATCAGCGCCGCCACCAGCGCAAAGGCGGCGGAGGAGGGATCGGCGGGCACGATCACCGGCCGGGCGCGCAGGGTGGGGCGCCCTTCCAGCACGATCTTGCGCCCGTGCTCCCCATGGGGCTCGCTGGTGATCTGCGCCCCGAAATAGGCCAGCATCTTTTCCGTATGGTCGCGGGAGGCCTCGGTCTCGATGACCGTGGTGCGGCCCGGCGAGTTCAGCCCCGCCAGCAGCACCGCCGACTTCAGCTGTGCCGACGGCACGGGGGTGCGGTATTCGATGGGGGTGGGATCGCTCGCGCCCTTCAGGGTGACAGGCACCCGCCCGCCCTCAGCCTCGGACACCACCTCCGCGCCCATGAGGGTCAGGGGGTCCAGAATGCGCCGCATAGGACGTTTGCGCAGGGAGGCGTCGCCATCGAAGGTTGCGGTGATGGCGTGACCGCCGACTACGCCCATGATCAGGCGCGTGCCCGTGCCCGCATTGCCGAAGTCCAGGGTCTGGCGCGGCGTGGCCAGGGTGCCCAGCCCCGCGCCCTCGACGCGCCAGCGGCCCGGCCCCAGCCGCTCCACCTTGGCGCCCAGAGCCCGGCAGGCCTCCGCGGTCCGCAGAACGTCATCCCCCTCGAGCAGGCCCTCGATCATGGTCTCGCCGATGGCGAGCAAGCCCATGATCAGGGCGCGATGGGAGATGGACTTGTCGCCCGGGGGGCGCAAGCGACCGGAGAGCGCTGCGGACTTGCGCGCGGCCAGCGGGCTGGCGGGGGCGTGGCCGTGGGCAGGGCCGGGTGTTTGGGACGTGGGTGCGGCGGACACAGGTACCTCTTCAGGGCGAGCCAATGGCCCGGCTCGTAGCATGGCCTGCGGCCATCTGTCACGAAAGGCCGGGAGGAGGGCGACGCGGGGGCTCCATAAAGCATTTTCTCATTTGACAGGCGGCGCGCGCCCGACTAACCGGGGCTGACAATCCCAGTATTCGCGCGCCGAAAGCTCGACGCAGGTTCGCGAATCCAGCCCATTTGCAGAGGTCTTGACCCCGTGGCGAAACCCGAACTCGGCATGAAGCGCCAGTGCCAAAGCTGTGGCGCGAAATTCTTTGACCTGGCCCGCGACCCTATCTTGTGCCCCAAATGCGGAACCACGTTCCAGCCGGTGGCCCTGAGCCGCGCCGCCGCGCGCGCTCCTGTGGCGGACGATGACGCCGAAAGCGATACTGGCAACGTGGAGCTGGTGTCCCTGGAGGATGCGGACGCAGCCGACGAGAAGGCAGCCGT
>CAMDOY010000226.1 GCA_945903655.1 Rhizobium sp. Q54
AGGCGCGGCTCGCATCGTCGTGGACCTGGTCGTGATAGCGGGATCCGCTAGCGCCAGACTGGGGACAATGGTCGCGAGGAGTAAGGTCAGTTAAATGACGCGCATGACCGCGCGCGGGCACGCTCCCGTGCGCCGAAATACATTTCTTATGCATGCAAAATGGCAACTACAGACCGGTAGCCAACAGCGCTGCAATAGCTCGCCTCTATAATCATTATCTCTTACCGGCCGTTCAAGAGTTCTCGGTTCAAAAAGCATGCGTTCGATCATCGAGGGACGTAAGGCCACCGAGGTTCCCAACTGTTCAGCCTGGATCAGCCATGGCCATGTCGGTGCTGCAAGCCCTACTTTGTTGCGGCCGTCTGCCAACCCAGCTCCATGTACTTTGAGCTCGGCGCATTGGGCACTTTCGACTCGCCATAGATGCAGCGCAATTGCAGCACCATGTCGACACCCTTCTCGTTGACGGCCGCCTTGGGATTCAGCCCGCCCGGGCCAGTCAAACGGGTCCACATGTCCTCGGCAGCTTCGTCTGAAATGCCTTTGATACGCCGCTTCAACACTGCGATTGCTTCTGCCTTTTCGCTGAAGACGAAATCATGCGCCCGCACCATGGCGCGCATGAAAGCCTGCACTTCCTTATCGTTGGTTTTGGCGTACCTGCGGCGGGTGGCGTAGACGCTGCCCTGATAAGCGCCAATCTCGACAGCGGCGTCAGCGAGAAGGTGGTAGCCTTCCTTCTTGAGTTCCATGTCCTCGGGCGATGAGACGATCGCCATGCCGGCCGAACCGTCCTTGAGGGATTGCACGCGCGCGCCCGTGCCGCCCACGGAGAGGATCTTGTAGTCGCGTTCTTTCATGATCCCCTTGTTCTGAAGGATCTGGTAGAGCACCGTTGCATAGCCAGATGTGGGGGAGTCCACAGACACGGCCTTGCCCTTGATGTCGGCGAAGGTCTTCACATCCTTGGAGCCCATGACGCTGTTGAGGCCCGAATGTACGCCGCCAATAGCGACAAGATCGAAATTGTCGTATTTGGCGCTGCCTTGGCCTTCGGTATGCGCGACGATATTGTCGAATGCGGTCGTGGCGAACTGATATTTTCCGACCATCAGGTCGCGGATCTGTTCAAGTGAGCCAGACGTGCGATCGAGGGACACTTTTAGCCCTTCCTTTTCGAAGAAGCCGAGGTCGATAGCTGACCACACCGGAAGGCTGGTGCCGCCGCCAAACCCGATCATGTTAACAGCCGTCTGTACCTGAGAACTCATTGCGCTTGTCATGAAAATTGGAACTCCCAACAGCGTTTTCTTCATTTATCCCACTCACATTTGTGATCATGCTTTGATGTGGCGTGGGTCGCTCGCCGCAAACGCTTTGACTATTACAGCTGGCGGTGAGGCGTTAAGCTGGACGATCAGCGTACGAGCCTCATCGGCGATCATGGGTTGATACGCATTAGCATACGCTTAGTCGCTTCCGCGATCAACTCGGGATCCTTCATCGCCGCGTTGAAGGGGGCGGGCACCAGTTTCAGCAGGTTCTCAGGCGTCTTTGACGGGAGCAGCAACGGGCTGCCCATGCTCGGGCGCGCAAAGACGATGTTCAGTATCAGTAGTTCGTCTTCATTCCGCGCCGATTCAGCAATATGTGGAACGGTCAGGAAAAGCGAATTCTTGATAAGCGAAAGCTTCGCCAGCGGATAGACCAGCTTGTCGCGGATCCAGTGCGGCTTCGTGGTGATCATGCTGGAGTAATGATAACTGCTCGTACCTTTTACCTCGCCATGCTCTATGATGAGCGAAATCTCGCCAGTGCGGCGATAGCCGCTGATGATTTTGTGTTTGGCAGCGACGACGCTGTTGAGCCCCAGCGGCAAATGCAGAAGCAGGCAGCCCGAAAGTGGACATTTGAAGTGGTACCTAAACCGGACATCTAAAGAAGCTATCGACACACGTTGGACGGCTCACTTGACGAGCCCCCCCTTTTCGATGAACAATTACTAGTAACCGTTGGCGATCCGTCGGCGCAGCGCGCCGTGATAAGATGGTCGCGGGAGGAGCGCGGCGAATGTTGAGTGTCTATGCGGGCGCCTTGCTGAAGGCGGAATACCCGAAGTTTTCAGAAGTCGAAATGGCGCAAAGGCGCTCGCGTATGTCCCAGGCCATGGAACAGGCTGGTGTCGACCATCTCGTGTTCTATGGCTCCGGCTGGCGCGGCTCGGTGGTGCATTGGCTAACCCACTGGGCCGTGACGACGGAAGCCGCCTGTGTTTTCACACCCGGCGAGCGGGACGTCATGTTCGTCCACTATTATAATCACCTTGCCCTCGCGCGCCATATCGCCAGTGACGCGGATGTGCGCTGGGGTGGCGATTCGACCTTCGGTAATTTGGTGGAGGAGCTCAGGCGGCGTGGCGCGAAACAAGGGCGCGTCGGCGTCGTGGGACAAATCACTTACGACAATCATGAGAAGATCGCCGCCGCTTTCGGTAAGCCCGTCAATATGGGCAAGCATTACGCCAACCTACGCAAGGTAAAGTCGCATGAGGAACTGGAGTGGTTCCGCATCGGCGCGTGGTTCTCCGATCTTGGCATGCAGGGATTGGCGCAAGCCTCGCGACCAGGCGTGAGCGAACGTGAACTCGCCAACGCCGTCGAGCGCGCCTATGTGGGTAAGGGCGGCGGCACGGGGCTGCACTTCATCGGCGCGACGCCGATGGACGCACCGCAGGTTCCGGCGCCGCGGCAATATCTTTCCTCGCGCAAGCTGCAGAAGGGCGACGTCGTCTTTTCCGAGATCAGCGCAGATCTGTTCGGCTATTCAGGCCAGGTGCTGCGCACCTTCTTTATCGAGTCCGAACCGACGCCGCTCTATCGTGATCTGCACGCTGTCGCCATGGAAGCCTTTGAGGCGATCGCGAAGGTCCTGCGTCCCGGCGCCTTGCCGTCCGAGGTCGTTGAGGGGTCTGGCGTGATCGAAAAGGCTGGATTCACCGCTGTCGACGACATTCTCCATGGCTATGGCGGCGGCTATTTTCCGCCTGTTCTGGGCGCGGCGAGCCGTTCGAATGGGCCATTGCCGAGCGAGCCGTTCGTCGAGGGGCAATTGGTGGTCGTGCAGCCCAATGTCGCCACGCTGGATGGCAAGGCGGGCGTGCAGACAGGCGAGATGTTGCTCATCACGAAGGACGGGGCAGTTCGGATGCATGAGTTCCCAACGGGCTCACAGGTTTTGCGCGGATGATCAAGGGGGAAATCGAGATGAAGGCTACAGCGCAGCGTATGGAAAGAATTGCGCGCGCGGCCGGTGCCGCGTGCATTGTTCTGACGCTGGCGTCCGTGACGGACGGCGCGCAGGCGCTCGATCTGAAGGATAAGACCGTCACGATCTATGTCGGAGGCGGCACTGGCGGCGGCGTCGACGCCTATGCGCGCACGATCGCGCCTTACTTCCAGAAACATCTGCCCGGTAATCCGCCGGTTGTCGTCTCCAACATGCCGGGCGCTGGCGGCGCGCAGGCAGTGCAGTATCTCTACAACGTGGCGCCCAAGACCGGCGTCGCCATCGGCTCCACCAATGTGGGGCCGATCGCCGATCCCTTCCTCGAAAAAGTGCCGTCGAACTACGACGTATCGAAGTTCGCCTGGATTGGCAGCCTCGCGAAGGGCAACACCGTCTGTGCGGTCTGGCACACAGTGAATGTGTCAAGCATTGAGGACGTGAAGAACCGTGTGGTTACGGTTGCTACGACTGGCGCGCGCTCCGCGCCCACGCGGTCAGCCTTGCTCATGAACTCCTTCATCGGAACAAAGTTCAAGCCGATCTCCGGTTATACCGGCGGCACAGCGCTGCTCGCTCTCGAGCGTGGCGAGGTAGACGCGACCTGCACCACGCTCAATTCGCTGCGCACCACGCGGCCGCAATGGATCAGCGACGGATCGCTCAAGATACTGGTTCACGTGGCGATGGACGTCGACCCGGAGTTCAACAAGGTTCCACGCGCGTTTGATTTCATCAAGGACGCGAAGGACCGCGACGCGCTTGAATTCTTCCTTCTCCCTTATGAGTTCAACAATCCCTTTTACTTGCCGCCAGGCGTCTCCGGCGAGGCCGTGAAGGCCTGGCGCGCCGCATTCGACGCCGCTGTGGCCGACCCTGATTACAAGGCGGATTCCGCAAAGCGACAGCAGGACGTCGAGGTGAAGACCGGTGATGAAGTGGAGGCTCTGGTCAAGAAACTGTTCGCCACGCCTGCGGGTGTGATCAAGCGTACTATTGAGGCGATCGACCCCACTGGCAAGGTGGAGGAGATCCCTCAGCCTAAGTGAATGAAGCGGGTCGTGAACTCTAGCGGCCCGCGCCTTGAGCAGAGGGAGCGAGCGCGCTCCTCCCGGCTTTCAATATTTCGTTACGCGGATCGCGCCTGAGGATTCGACAAACCACCGCTCTGACGTCAAAGGCTTGCCGTTGACACGGTCGAGCAGCCAGTCTGCGATCATTGTCACCTTTTCCTCGCCGTTCGCCACGCTGGGCGCGGCGGCGACGCCATGGTTGGCGCCTTCGAACACCACGAGCCGTTTGGGCCCGGGAATGCGCTCAAGCAGCGCCTCCGTATGTTCGATCGGCGATAATTGGTCATTCTCGCCGGCCACGATCATGTAGGGGAAGGTGATGCGAGCGGCGAGCGGGCGCAGATCGATGCCTTGGCAGAACGCGTCGAATTTTTCCTCGTCGTCAAAACCCGACATGAACATGAAGCGCATTTTGAAGGTGGGCGAGGCCGCGTTGAAAATTGTGTCGCAGCCAGGCTCCTGGCACACGCCTGTGGCGGCGAAACCCTTGACGCGCGCACCCAACTGGGTCGCGAAGACGGAGCCGAAATAGCTTCCAAAGCTTGTGCCGCGCACGACTAGTCGGTCGATGTCGACGTACTCCTGTGTCTGCAGCCAGGCGTAAGTGGCTTCCGCCGCGTCGGCGAAATTGGTTGGTGTGAAGAAGATTCCTCGTGTGATCGCCTCCGCCTGGCCCGGCCCGTCGAGGGCGAGCACCGCGAACCCGCGCTCCAGGAATCGGTCACCATACATGCTGACCATGTTTTCCTTGCTGCTGTCCATGCCGCCGATTATGACGACGGTTGAGAAGCGCTCGTCGCCGCGTCGCTCTCGCGGCAGATGCATGTAGGCGGGCAGATGCTTGCCTTCGAAGGGAATCTCGACGCGGAACGTGGGTTGCGGCGCATGGCGCATATAGCCTTCAAAACATTCGTTCACTGCTTTCTCAAAAGCGAGCAGTCGTTCGCCATGTTCGTGCAGGGGCCAGCAGGCGGTCGACCACAGGAGCGCTGCGGTCATATAGGCTTCGCGGGCGGCAACGAAGCGCCCGTCCTGCTCGAATTGGGCGGCCATGCGGGCGCGCTTGCGCGCTTGGGCGGCGAACTCGCGATCAAAATCGTCGTAGCGCTTGATGCGCGCGGCGACGGCGCGGAACTCCGCCTCGGCCTCGGCGCCGGCCGGCCGGCTTTTCGAGCCGATGCGCGCCTGGTCCCATTCGATTCCGATGGTGCGGACCACGGCGTCGAGCAACCAGCGCTGTTCCTTCCAGCGTTGCGGATAGGGGGTAGAGGCGTGGGACGCCATGAATGTCCTCCCGGTTCTTGTGGCGTGCGCCTGAACATGCTTACCTTGCGCGTTCGTCTCAGCGCGACTTTGAGCGACGATATATGAATGGCGTCAAAAGACAATGGAGGCGCGCGGACCTTTTGGGAGCGCGGCGAGGCGATGTTTCACCAGGGTTCGTCGACGATTCAGATTGCAGGGCAGGTGTGCATCGCCGCCTTTTTCCTTCTGATAGGCCTGCGCAATCTGAAGCTCGCTGAAAATCATGTCAGGAAATTCGCCGCGCTCGGCGTGCCCTTTCCGCGCGCCTTCCTGTGGGCGGGGTTCGCCTTCCAGTTTGCAGGCGGGCTGAGCGTCGGGCTCGACGTGCAGGCCGCGTTCGGCGCGTGCCTGTTGATCGTCTTTACTATTCTCGCCAACGTGCTGTTCCATCGCTGGTGGCAGCTGGAGGACCCCGTCGCGCGGCGCATTCACATGAATTATTTCTTCAACAATGTTGGGAACATCGGCGGTCTTCTGGTCCTTATCGCGCTGCGGTGGCCGGTCCTGTGGTGCTGATTCCTGACGAATCCGCCCACGATTCCGAGATTATGTCGCCCACCATAACGGGATGATGCCGCCCACCATTCCTGAATGAAGCCGCCCACCGGAACGGGATTATCCCGCCCGGGGTTTGGAATGGCTGCGAGCACGTCTGCTGGCCTGTTTAGGGTCTCTCC
>CAMDOY010000227.1 GCA_945903655.1 Rhizobium sp. Q54
ATACCCTCCCCCTCGTGGGGAGGGTCGGCTCGCGAAGCGAGACGGGGTGGGGGGTGCAAGATGCTGATCGCTGACGCCGGTGCAAGCGACGATCCTACCGGCCGGCCCGCTTGAACGGCGCCATGCCCTCGCGGGCCAACTCGTCCGCGCGCTCGTTGAGATCATGGCCCGCATGGCCCTTCACCCAATGCCATTCGACATTGTGGCGGCCCGTCGCCTCATCGAGGCGCTTCCATAGCTCCACATTCTTGACCGGCTTTTTCGCCGAGGTCATCCAGCCATTACGCTTCCAGCCGTGGATCCAGCCCATGACGCCATCGCGCACATAGGTGGAGTCGGTAAACACATCCACATCGCAGGGGCGCTTGAGGGTCTCCAGCGCCACGATGGCGGCCATGAGCTCCATGCGGTTGTTGGTCGTCAGCGGCTCGCCGCCCGACATCTCCCGCACATGCTCGTCCCACGAGAGAATGCAGCCCCAACCACCCGGACCCGGATTGCCCGAACAGGCGCCATCCGTATAGGCGACGACGCGGCGGCTCATCGGGCCAGCCCATAGTCGCGCGCCTGCTCCACCCGCTGGTGGAAGCGCAGCTTCTTCAGATATTCCATGGGGTCCTTCGGCATCACCAGCGCGCCGGGCGCGCGGTTCAACCAATCCACGGAGCGCGTCAGCAAGAAGCGCAGGGCGGCGCCGCGCGCCAGAGTGGGCAAGGCCTCAACCTCGTCATCGCGCAACAGGCGCACGCGCTCATAACCATTCAGCAGGGCCATGCCCTTGGTGATGTTGAAGGACGCGTCCTGCTCGAAACACCAGGCGTTGAGGCAGATCGCCAGATCATAGGCGAAGGCGTCCGTGCAGGCGAAATAGAAATCGATCAGCCCCGACAATTGCCCCGACAGGAAGAACACATTGTCAGGAAAGAGATCAGCGTGAATCACCCCCTCGGGCAGGCCCTTGGGCCAGACACCATCCAGATGCGCCAACTCCTGCGCGATCACATCGCCCAGCCCCGGCGTGATCTCATCGGCGCGGCCCTCCACCGCCTGCAACAGCGGCGGCCAGCCCTGCACGGAGAGCGCGTTGGGGCGCTTGCCCGCAAAATCCGCGCCCGCCAGATGCAGCTTGCCCAGGGCCTCGCCCACCATGGCGCATTGGCGCGCATCGGGACGGCGCACCCACATGCCATCAAGGAAAGTCACGATGACGGCGGGGCGACCCGCCAGGCGCCCCAGCGCCGCGCCCGCGCGGTTCTTCACGGGCTGCGGGCAGGTGATGCCACGCGTGCTCAGATGTTCCATGAGGCCAAGAAAAAAAGGCAGATCCGACTCCACCACCCGCTTCTCGTAGAGGGTGAGGATGAAGAAGCCAGCATCCGTATGCATGAGATAGTTGGAGTTCTCGACGCCCTCGGCGATGCCCTTGAGGGAAAGCACAGAGCCGATGTCATAGGCCGCGACGAAGGCCGCGAGCTCCTCGTCGGTGACTTCGGTGTAAACGGCCATGGGAAACCCGGTTGCAGGATGAAAGCGGAAAAGGCCCGGCTTTGCCGACCCGGTTGGTTCGTGTTAGCGAGCGGGGTGGGCCGCGTCAAACCGCCGAGGCCCGGCCCCGCCGCTTCTGCTGTGTTCTCCCCATCATGCTCACCCTGCTGCTTCCCCCATGGCTCTGGGCCGTCTTCACGGTCATCGCCGCCGGCGCCCAGACCGCGCGCAATGTCATGCAGCGCGATCTCGTGGCGAGCGTGGGGACTCAGGGCGCGACCTATGTGCGCTTTCTCTTCGGCCTGCCCTTCGCCCTGCTGTTTCTGGGCGCGCAGATGCTGCTGATCGACGCGCCCCTGCCCATCCCCGGCCTGCATGCGCTGGGCTGGGCTGCTGTGGGCGCCCTGATGCAGACCATGGCCACCGCCCTGATGCTGCTGTCCATGCAGGACCGCTCCTTCGTGGTGACCATCGCCTTCACCAAGACCGAGCCGGTCATCATCGCCATTCTGAGCATCGTGATCCTGCGGGAGGTCCCCACCCCCATGACCGCGCTGGCGATCGTCGTGGCCACCGCTGGCGTGATGCTGATGTCCCTGCCCCCGCGCGCGCAAGGCGCCGAGCGCCCGGGTCTCAAGGCGGCGCTGATCGGTCTGGCGTCGGGCGCCTGTTTCGGCTTTTCCGCCACGGGTTATCGGGTGTCGATGGTGGGGCTGGAGTCCTCATCCTTCATCCTGACGGCCAGCGTCACCATGGTCATGGGGCTGGTGATCCAGTGCGTCGCGATCCTGGGCTGGCTGCTGCTGCGCGACCGGGCGCTGCTGGGCGCGATCCTCAGGAGCTGGAGGCCCTCGCTGCTGGCGGGCTTCATGGGCGCGCTGGCCACCCAGTTCTGGTTCCTCGCCTTCGCCATCACCAATCCCATCCGCGTGCGCACCCTGGCTCTGGTGGAGGTGCCCTTCGCGCAGGTGGTCTCGCGGCGCATCTTCAAGCAGCGCATGAGTCATGCGGAGATCGCAGGCATGGCGCTGATTGTGGCGGGGGTGGTGCTGTTGCTGAATGGGTGAACCCCTTCATACCCTCCCCTTCATGGGGAGGGTCGGCCCGCGAAGCGGGACGGGGTGGGGAACGCGAGGTGCTGATCGGGAGCGCGGTTGCGACAGCGCTAACGAGAACGTTACGTGGGCCCCCCACCCCGCACCCCTCCCCACGAGGGGGAGGGGATCGGCTGGCGCTTCACTTCGATAATTCAAATAGTTATCGCCGTCACGCGCTCTCGCGCAGCTCCCTCGGCAGCGGGAAATGCATGGTCTCGACGGCGGTGGTCACCACCTCGACCTCGATCTGCCGCCTGCTGGCGAAGGCCTCGATGATTTCCTCCACCAGCACCTCAGGCGCCGAGGCGCCCGCCGTGATCCCCAGCGTCCGGATATCGCAGAACAGGCTCCAGTCGATGTCCTGCGCGCGCAGCACCAGGCGCGAGACCGGGCAGCCCGCCCGCTCCGCCACCTCGGTCAGGCGCACGGAATTGGAGGAATTGGGCGAGCCCACCACCAGCAGCGCATCCACGCGCGGGGCGATGGCCTTCACCGCCTCCTGCCGGTTGGTGGTGGCGTAGCAGATGTCGTCCTTGTGGGGACCGGCGATAGCGGGAAACTTCGCCTGCAAGGCCGCCACGATCTCGACCGTGTCATCCACCGAAAGCGTCGTCTGCGAGGCCCAGGCGAGCATGGCGGGATCGGGCGGATTGAGCCGCGCCACATCCTCCACGCTCTCCACCAGCAGCACCGCGCCCTCCGGCAACTGGCCCACCGTGCCCTCGACTTCCGGATGCCCGGCATGACCGATCAGCACGACCTGACGGCCCCGCTTGTGGTGGATGGCGGCCTCGCGATGCACCTTGGTGACCAGCGGACAGGTGGCGTCAATCGCCACCAGATTGCGCTGCGCCGCCTGATCGACCACGGATTTCGGCACCCCATGGGCGGAGAAGATCACGGGCGCGTCGCCCTGGGGCGCCTCGTCCAGCTCGTCGATGAAGATCGCGCCCTTGGCCCGCAAGGAGTCAACCACGAAACGGTTATGGACGATCTCGTGGCGCACATAGACCGGGGCGCCATAGACCTGCAGCGCCTTTTCAACCACCTCGATGGCGCGCACGACTCCCGCGCAGAAACCACGGGGGGCGGCGAGCAGGATGCGAAGCGGGGGCTGGGGCATGGTCAAACCTCTTGGCCCTTTTTTGCGTGAAGGCCCGACAAAGCGCAAGACCCCCAACCGGACGAGACTTGCGAGGGGCGCCCCTGCGGGTCTATGCAGACGCCTTGCCGCCCACCTCAAGAAAGTCCGCCATGTCCGAACCAGCGGTATCGCCACCGCGCGCCCCCGCTGTCTTCACGCAGGGCTCGCTCGCCCGCCATGTGCTGGTGATGACCTCCACCGGGTCCATCGGGCTCGTGGCGGTGTTCATGGTGGACCTGCTGTCGCTGATCTATGTGTCCTGGCTGGGCGAGCCTGCGCTGACGGCGGGCGTAGGCTTCGCCGCGCAGGTGCTGTTCTTCATCATTTCCCTCAACATCGGCCTGAGCATCGCGGTCTCGGCGGTGGTGGCCCGGGCCATCGGCGCCAATGATCGCCCGCGCGCCCAGCAACTGGCGAGCTCCGGCCTCACCCATACCTTCATCATCGCCACCGTGACGGGCCTGGCGCTCTATGTGTTCCGCCGCCCGGCGCTGGAGCTTCTGGGCGCGCGTGGCGCTGCGCTGGATGCGGCGGACATCTATCTCGTCTGGACCCTGCCCACCAATGGGCTGATGGCGCTTGGCATGGCGCTCTCGGGCGTCTTGCGCGCCGTGGGCGATGCGCGGCGCTCCATGTATGTAACGCTCTTCGGCTCCATCGTGACCGCCGTGATAGATCCCATGTTGATCCTCGGCCTCAAGATGGGCGTGGAGGGCGCGGCCCTCGCGGCTGTGGTCTCCAGAATCGTGTGGATCGCCGTTGGCCTGTGGGGCGCGGTGCATGTGCATGGCATCGTCGGGCGGCCCGACCGCAAATCCGTGATGCTGGACCTGCCGCCCATGATGAAGATCGCCCTGCCCGCGATCCTCACCAATCTGGCGGCGCCCGTGGCCAATGGCTATGCGGTCCACGCAATGGCCAATTTCGGCGAGGCGGCGGTGGCGGCGGGCGCCATCATCGACCGGGTCGTGCCGGTGGCCTTCGTGGTGCTCTTCGCCATGTCCGGCGTCGTGGGGCCCATCGTCGCCCAGAACTATGGCGCCAAGCTCTATGGGCGCGTGCGCGACACCCTCACCGCCTGCTTCGCCTTCGCCGGGATCTATTCCCTCACCGTCTGGCTGCTGCTGGTGCTGTGCTCCAGCGGCATCGTGTGGCTGTTCAGCGCCGAGGGGGAGACCGCCCGTCTCGTGGTTTTCTTCTGCAATTACGGGGCTCTGGCCTGGGTGTTCCTGGGCTGCCTCTTCGCCGCCAACGCGGCCTTCAACAATCTCGACTACGCCTTTCTCTCCACGCTCTTCAACTGGGGGCGCGCGACTTTGGGCACAATCCCATTCGTGACCCTCGGCGCCCACTATATGGGGCCAGAGGGCGTCATTCTGGGGATCGTGGGGGGCGGCGCCATTTCCGGATTGGCCGCCATCATCACCGCCTACGGAATCGCCCGACGGATCGCCCGCACGAAAGCGTGAGGGGGGCGTGTTGCCACAAGGCCAGCCCAAGCCTATGTAGGGGAGCCCGGCGGCTACGTCGGCCTGTCCTGTTCCGCCGGAAAGCTCGTTCATGGCCCGTGACGTCTCCGACCAGACCCCCATCGAGTCGCGCGATGCGCTCGTGGGCTGGATCGCGGCCGGCGAAAAGCCGGAGGCGGACTTCCGGCTGGGCACCGAACACGAGAAATTCCCCTTCTACCGCGCCGATCTCGCGCCCGTGCCCTATGAGGGCCGCGCCGGTCAGGGCGGCATCCACGCCCTGCTGGAGGGCATGCGCCAGAAGACGGGCTGGGAGCCCATCGAGGACGCAGGCGCCATCATCGGCCTCTTCGACCCCGCAGGCGGCGGCGCGATTTCGCTGGAGCCGGGCGGCCAGTTCGAACTCTCCGGCGCCCCGCTCGAAACCGTCCACCAGACGGCTTCCGAACTTGATCTGCATCTGGAACAGGTGAAAGCGGTCGCCGCGCCCCACGACATCGGCTTTCTGGGTCTGGGCATGAGCCCGATCTGGACCCTGGCGCAGACGCCCGTCATGCCCAAGAGCCGCTACAAGATCATGACCCGCTACATGCCGACCGTCGGCGCGCGCGGCCTAGACATGATGTACCGGACCTGCACGGTGCAGGTGAATCTCGACTTCGGCACGGAAGCCGACATGGTGAAGAAGCTGCGGGTCTGCCTCGCCTTGCAGCCCCTGGGCACGGCCCTCTTCGCCAATTCCCCCTTTACGGAAGGCCGCCCCAACGGGCGCCTGTCGGAGCGCTCGGAAATCTGGCGCGACACCGACAACAACCGCGCGGGCATGCTGCCCTTCGCCTTCGAAGCGGGCATGGGCTACGAGCGCTATGTGGACTATGCGCTGCAAGTGCCCATGTATTTCGTCAAGCGCGGCGAGACCTATCACGATGTCGCCGGCGCGAACTTTCGCGATCTTCTCGATGGCAAGCTTGCTGCGCTGCCGGGCGAGAAGGCGACGCTTTCGGACTGGGCCAATCACGTTTCGACGATCTTCCCGGAAGTGCGGCTGAAGCGGTATCTGGAAATGCGCGGCGCCGATTCCGGCTCGCGAGAGCACATCATTGCGCTGCCCGCCCTGTTCGTCGGCCTGCTCT
>CAMDOY010000228.1 GCA_945903655.1 Rhizobium sp. Q54
TGCAGGATGATCGATTCCGCGATTTGATCGCCCACGCGCAGTACTGGATTGAGCGACGTTAGCGGCTCCTGGAAGATCATCGAGATTTCATTACCCCGCACCTTTCGAAGCGTATCCCGAGGCATCTGGGCGAGATCAAGTTGGGCGGCATTGACCCGGCTATAAAGAATCTGCCCACCGCGAACCTCACCCCCTTGATAGTCGGTGAGGCGCAAAATCGACTTGGCCGTGACAGACTTGCCGGATCCAGACTCACCTACGACGGCTACAGTCTCACCGGGGCCAACGTCGAAAGACACATCGTCAATCGCGACGACATCGCCGTCGATGGTTGGAAACACGGTGCGGAGATTGCGTATGGAAAGCACAGGGCCCTTTGACAGCTTCGCCGGATACGCCTCGAACACTCCGCCACTCAAGCCCACTGATTGCTGCATAAGTTCTCCGCTATGCTTGCCGGCGCCATGGCCGGGAGGCCAATAAATAGAGCACGATCTGCGCCACATGCGCTCCCTCAGGAAATGAGGCAGCAACCAATTGAAACAGCTAGCAAATCTAAGGATGCGCTAACCGCGAACCGGATTGACCGCCCGAAATAGTCTCACCCATCGCACTTTTTTATGCAATATAGGCTCCTCCCTGCTGTAAAAACAAGCTTGCGCAATGGCCGGTTTACAGAGCACACTAAAAAACTGAGGTCGTCGTCGGCCCGAGGAAGCAGGGTTAGCACTTTAATTCACAGACACCTTCAAGAGACCGGGAGCCCAACCGATGCCCCTCAAAGCGTCATTTTCCTCGTTGACGGCCCAGGCGGCCGCCATTGGTATAAGCATGGTGCTGGCCACCTCCGGACCAGCCCAGGCGCAGCAGCGAAACCGGGTTTCCATCGCCGTAACCGAGACGATCGCCTCGGTCAATCCATATGCGGACAGCGTCGCACTGATGTACGCCGTCTACAGTCAGACCTACGGCGCGCTCGTCGATTGGAGCTTTGAGAAGAACGGCTACATCTCGCGCTTTGCAGATAGCTGGTCCAATCCAGACAACCTGACATGGCGCTTCAAGCTCAAAAAAGGGCTGAAACGAAACAATGGCGAGCCTGTCGTCCCAGCCGATTTCGTCCACTCGATCAATCGAGCTAAGAACGATCCGCAGAGCAAACAAAAGCACAACGTGCGCTGGATCACCACGGTAGAGACGCCTGATGAGGAAACCCTCATTATAAAAACGTCTGAACCAGTCGCGCCGATGCTTGAGAACCTATCTCGCATCATCGTCACATCGAAAGCCCAATATGACAAACTTGGCGCGGCCGCTGACAAGGAAGCGCCCTTTGGAGCAGGCCCCTACGCCATCAAGCAGATCGCGGTCGATAATTTCTTCGCGATGACGAAGGTGGCCGGCCATCCGGACGTCAGGGCTGAAAACCCTGAGGAAGTCATCTACCGGATCATTAAAGAGCCTGAAAGCAGAGTGACTGCGCTTCTCAACGGCGAAGTGCAGATCGCCCAGTTCATTCCCCCCCAACTCGTGCCAAGGGTGCAAAGCTCTTCAAGCTCGCATCTCGTCTGGGACGATGCGGTGGAGCTCATGTTCTTGGCGATGAATCCTGAGTTCAAGCCATGGGACAAGAAGGAGGTGCGGCAGGCCGTCGCCCATGCGATCGACCGGGACGCGCTGATCAAGGTATTGCTGAATGGACAAGCAAGCCGTCTAGATGGACCGATTGGTCCGGGACAATATGGCTACACACCGGATTTGCAGCCTCGCTACAGCTACAACCCCGCCAAGGCGCGCGAGTTACTGAAGCAGGCGGGCTACCCCAACGGCGTAGAGATTGATTTTTCCGCCACCGTTGGCCGCTACATCGCGGACAAACAAATTTGCGAGGCTATCGTCCCAATGCTAGAGGCGGCCGGGTTCAAGGTCAATCTGAAGACGCCAGAGTGGGGTACGCTTTGGTCGAGTGTCCAAAAAGGCGGGGTCCCATTCTATTACATGGGGCGGGGCAGCGTGATCGATCCATCCGCAGCGCTGTCTCAGTACTTTGAGACCGGTCAATCCCCTCGGATCAAGTTTTCAAACACTGAGGTTGATGCTGCGCTCAAAGCAGAGCGCGAAGAGTTCGACGACGAAAAGCGCATCGCACTGCTTCGCAAGGCGATGTCCATCATCACTGACGAAGCGCCAGCGCACTTCTTATGGCGCCACAAGATGGCGACTGGCGTCGACAACAGCATCTCCTTCAAGCCCCAACCAACCATGGATATCTACGCCGTAAATATCCAGATGAAGGCACGCGGTAAGCCCAAGCAATAAACAGGGTCTAATCGAACATCGGCGAAGCAAGGCTCTGTTAGGAACAATGGGATGGTGACCTATCTTGTCCGTCGGCTTCTCGGGACGCTCCCGGTGCTACTTATGGTGTCGCTGTTCGTGTTCTTGCTTCTCCATGCAGCACCCGGCGATCCGGCAGATATCCTGATCCCCGATCAGGCGACTGCTCAGGATGTCGCTGAGGCGCGTCAACGATGGGGCCTCGATCAACCCGTCATGGTTCAGTACTGGCGGTTTCTGTCGTCCGCATCGATGCTGGATTTCGGTCGCTCATTCAAATACGATGAACCAGTGATGAGCCTCATCCTGGAACGGTTTCCAGCGACCATGGAGCTCGCCCTGCTGGCGACCATGCTTGCTCTTGCGCTGGGAATTCCCCTCGGGATCTTTGCGGCATCGCGCCCGAACAGCTGGTTCGATAACGCATCCTCGATAGGCGGATTTTTTGGTGTCAGCATGCCAAACTTCTGGATGGCGATTATGCTAATCCTAGTCTTGTCGGGCTACTTCAAAATCCTGCCGTCGGGCGGACGAGCGACCTTCGGACTGGCCGACGACCCCATTACTGGCTTTCTGCTTCTGGATTCAGTACTTCAGGGAAATTGGGATGCGCTGAACGATGCAGCAAAGTTTCTCGTGCTGCCTGCGTTCGTGTTGAGCGTGAACATGACGGGCCTCCTGATGCGGATGACACGCTCGTCGATGCTCGAGGTCCTCGGTGAGGACTATATCATGACCGCTCGTGCGAAAGGCCTTTCAGAACGTGTGGTTGTCTGGAAACATGCGCTCAGAAACGCGCGCATCATCGTGATCACCGTCGTCGGCCTTGAGTTCGGCGCGCTGATCTCGGGTTCGATCATCGTGGAAAGCGTCTTCTCCTGGCCCGGAATCGGCCAACTGCTGCTGCAAGGCATCACAGCCCGAGACTATCCACTGATCACGGGCCTTGTCCTCGTCTACACCACCATGTTCATCATCGTGAACCTGATCGTGGATTTCCTCTACGCGGCGGTCGACCCGAGGATCCGGCTCAATGGCTGAAACGACCTCACATCAAGACCCAGTTGCTGGACCGCACAAGGGTCTCAGCCCAGTCGCACGCGCCCTTCGCCCGTGGCTGACCTTCAAGGCCTTGTTGGGGGGCCTCATACTTTTCTCGTTTATCATGTCGGCGCTTCTGGCTCCCTATCTTGCGCCATTCGATCCCAATAAACAGGACCTGATGCGCGCGATGATCGCGCCCCAGTGGCTAGCGGGCCCGCATGTCTTTGGCACCGACCATGTGGGGCGCGATCTGCTCTCCCGGCTCATTTATGGTGCCCGCATCTCTCTTTCCATCGCGGCCTCAGTCGTCGTCATCTCCGGGGCGGTTGGTATTTTTCTAGGCATAGTCTCGGGATATTTTGGTGGGCGCATCGACTTCCTGATACAAAAGGTCGTCGAGATGGTTTGGGCCTTCCCGCCCTTGCTCATCGCCATCGCTATTCTGGCGTTCCTCGGCCAGGGCCTCGGCAACCTCATACTGGCCCTCACCCTGCAACGCTGGATCCCCTATTCCCGCGTCGTGCGCGCTGAGGCCATGACTTTGAAAGAACGGGAGTTCGTCATGGCGGCGCGCTCCATTGGGGCGAGCCACCTGCGTATCCTCGCCCGGCATCTTCTGCCCAACCTGATTCAGTCTGCTCTGGTCATCGGCACCTTCGCGATGGCGGCCGCCATTATCGCCGAAGCCGCATTGAGCTTTCTTGGCCTCGGCGTTCCCCCGCAGATCCCCACGTGGGGATCCATGCTTGCGGATGGGCGCGCCTATGTCTCGACCTCATGGTGGATGTCCCTCTTCCCCGGGCTCGCCATTTTCGCCACCGTGCTGGCGATCAATCTCCTGGGTGATGCGCTCAGGGACAATCTGGACCCCAAGCTCAAGCGCAAACTTTAATCAAGATCGCTTCATTCCCTGACTGTAAGGAGGACAATATCATGGCAAGCAAAAAGACCGCGAAGCCCGCCAAGAAAGAGCGGATCTGGGATAAATTCCTGACAGAGCGCGACAAGGCCGTGTTCGAGGCGGCGGGGTATGGCGCTTTGGCCGAATGGGGCAATCGCCCAGCCCTTCTTGTCATCGATGTGAACTACGCTTTCACCGGCGAGAGCTCGTTGCCGATCCTGGAGTCCATCAAGAAATGGCGGAACTCCTGTGGTTCGGAGGGATGGGCCGCCATCCCGGTTCTGCAAAAGCTGATCGAAACCTGTCGCGCCAAGGGAATCCCCGTCATCTACACCACCGGCACACGCCGACCTGACGCATGGAACGCCGGCTCCTGGGCCTGGAAAAATTCCCGCAACGGCGAAGACCTCGACCGGAAAATTGAAGCGACCGCCTTTGATGGACAAGACGGCAACGTGATCGTGAAGGAAATCGAGCCGGGCCCGCGCGATCTCGTGGTGCGCAAGGAGAAGCCTTCGGCCTTCTTTGGCACGCCGCTACAAAGTTATCTACAGAACCTGGGTTGCGACAGCGTCATCATCACGGGCACGACGACTTCAGGATGTGTCCGCGCTACCGTGCTCGACGCCTTCTCGCTGAACTTCCGCACTACAGTCGTTGAAGATGGGTGCTTTGATCGCAGCCAGGCCAGTCACGCCATCAACCTGTGCGACATGAACGCCAAATACTCCAATGTGCTGTCCTCAGAAGAGGTGCTCGCGCATTTGAGCACGATGTCGCAGGGTCAGTATGATTTGCCGAGTGGGCGGGGGGTCAAGAAAGGAGACGTCTGGTACTGACGCTCGCCTGACGAAAGAGGCCAGCCTGCCGATTTGGTACCGCAGTTCTCCATTAGCCCTAGAGGAGCTTACAAGCTTAAGGCTCTGGAGGACTGCAAAATAAAGCGCCTGCACTGCGCCACCCCTCGGCAAGCCCTGTGAAGTCCCGTCGAGGAGAATGGAGATGAATCTTCCCCATCCGCGCTTGTGCGCGAATGGGAACCCTCACGGCGCCTTCGCGCCCCTCACCGAGGAGCGAAGGTCTTGATCGCAGACAACGCCTCGTCCAGTGAAATGACGTCGGCGTATTTTTGATGGAGATCGAAGAGATTGATCGCATGGGTCGCTTCATGCCGGTCAAAGACGCATTCTTCGACCACTTGAACGCGATAACGATAGGAAGCAGCCTCCACCACAGATGCGCGCACGCAACCGCTCGTGCTTTCGCCCGCCACAAACAGCGTGTCCACGCCTAGAAAATTCAAATGCGCGGCAAGGGGCGTACCCCAAAACGCACTGGGCGCTGTCTTGCGCAAAACCACCTCGCCGACGATAGGCGCTGCTTCATCGACAATGTCTGCGCCACGCCGCTTGCGATCATGCGCGGCGTCATCGATAGCCGAGCGCGCAGGCGTTGAGGAACCGATGTGAATCGCATCGTTCCAACCGACCATGCCTGAGTCCGCCAACATGGTGATATGAACGACGGGTATGCCAGCACCCCTCGCGCCCGCAATCAGACGCTTGATATGGGGTAAGGCCGTCCAACCCACCAGGCCGCAACTGGATGGCCAGGTCTTTATAGCTTCCATCAGAGGTTCGGGCTTGTCGCCAAAGACCGCGCGGTAGAGATCTAACAGCAGCAAGGCGGGTTTGTTCCCCATGCCGACACGCCGGTCAGGCGTGCTCGCCAAATGGTCTCTGTCGGACGCCGTGAGGTAGGAATCCCAGATACGCTGCGCCATCGATTTGATCCTTTTTAGAAAATGGGAAGCTCTTATTGCTCAAGCCCCACCCGTCGTTTCCAATGGAAAGTTAATGCAAATCGGGCTTGGGCGCTAGCCTGAACACCGGATTTGTCTGGTGTTACGGCATCAAGGGGAGGTAGAATGCGAATACTTTTATCTACGCTCGTTCTTGTGCGGATTCCTGCGATGCCGCCCAGGCATACCGATTTGATGCCGCCCGGGATTCCTGGATGATGCCGCCCACCGTAACG
>CAMDOY010000229.1 GCA_945903655.1 Rhizobium sp. Q54
CGCCTGACGGGCTGCGCCACCGGTCCAGCCTGGTCTGGCTGATGACACCAGATGAAGCCGAGCGTCGCATGGCGCTGGCCGATGGTGAACTGGCGGTCGAGATCGAAGAACAGGTTCATGGGCTTCAGGGCCGCATGGGTCTGGTGGGACCGCGCGGCGCCTTTCCCATGTCTGGCCTCACCTGCGACAAACTGGTGGACGAGCGCATCGCGCTGGTGGCGGACGCCGGTCATTTCTTCCCGCCCATCGGCGCGCAGGGCCTGAATCTGGGCCTGCGCGATGTGGCGCAACTGGTTGAATCCCTTGAAAAGCATGGTCGCCATGATGCGGGCGACCCCAAGGCCCTGGCCCATTACGACAAGCGCCGACGCGGCGACGTCGCTACCCGGACGCTGAGCGTCGATCTGATGAACCGCTCGCTGTTGATCCACGCCCTGCCCGTGGACTTCATGCGCTCGGCGGGTCTCGCCGCCATGGCCTTCATTGGCCCCCTGCGGCGGGCGCTCATGCGCGAAGGCGTCGCGCCGCCCGGTCGCATCCCGAACCTCATGCGCGAACCGGCCCGGGTCGCGCCCCAGGCTTGACCCAGCCGCAAAGGCTGCTAGCAAGCAGCGTCTGCGGCGCCAGCCGCGCATGGACGCGCGGATGCTCGGAACAAATCTCAAATACCGGTTGGAATATGGCGTCGTGCGGGCCCTGGCCTGGCTCGTCGCCAGACTGCCGCTGGAAACAGCGTCCAACCTGTCCGGCAGGATCTGGCGCAAGATAGCCCCCAGGCTCAAGCGGCACCAACGGGCGCTCACCCATCTGGCGGCGGCCTTCCCTGACATGAGCGCGGCGGAGCGCGAGCAACTGGCCCTCGACATGTGGGAGGTGCTGGGCCGAACCTTCGCGGAGTCCTTCTACCTCCCGGAGATCTTCGCCAGCGACCGCATTGACGTGTCGGGCCTTGAGATCCTGCGCGACTATCCGGGGCAAGGGGTGATCATCTGCGCCTCCCATCAGGGCAATTGGGAAGTGGCCAGCATGGGGCTGATGCGGGTCGGCAGGGAGCCTTCCGGTCTTTATCAACGGGTCAAGAACCCGCTGGTCGACGCCTATTTGCAGGGCATACGCGCCCCCTATTATCCCGCCGGTCTCTTCGCCAAGGACCCAGCGACGCCCCTGAAACTGATGCGGATTCTCAAGCGCGGCGGCTGCCTCGCCATGTTGGCGGACCTGCGCGAACACTCGGGCGTCAAGGTCCCCTTCTTCGGCCAGGAGGCGCCATCAACCCCCTTCCCCGCCCTGATGGCCCGCAATCTCGGCCTGCCGCTCTTCGCGGGCCGGATCGTGCGTGAACCGGGGGTGCGCTTCCGCCTCAGCGTGGAGAAAATCGAATGTCCCGTCACCGACGACAAGGACGCCGACATCCTCGCCGCCACCGCCAATCTCCAGGCGGCCTTCGAACGGTCGATCCGCGAAAAGCCGGAACAATGGATGTGGGCGCATCAACGGTGGGGGTGATGCTGGCCGAGCCTGCGTGGTATCATGGACGTGAACAACACAGGACATACCGTGCGCATCGCCACCTGGAACGTCAATTCAGTCCGCCAACGGACAGAGCATCTGCTGCAATATCTGAAGGAGGCGGAGCCCGACGTGCTCTGCCTTCAGGAACTCAAATGTACCGACGACGCCTTCCCGCGTCTTGAGGTGGAGTCCGCTGGCTACAATGTCGCCACCCACGGGCAGAAGACCTACAACGGCGTCGCCATTCTCTCCAAGCGCCCCCTTGAGGTGACGCGGGGCCTGCCCGGCGACGACGCCGATGAGCACGCGCGCTATATCGAGGCGCTCGTGCCATATGGCGCGGGGGTGGTGCGGGTCGCCTCCATCTACCTGCCCAATGGCAACCCGCCCCAGACGGAGAAATATACCTACAAGCTCGCCTGGATGGATCGGCTGATTGCGCATGCCCGGGGCTTGTTGAAGCTGGAAGAGCCGCTGGTGCTGGCGGGCGATTACAATGTGATCCCCCATGCGCGCGACGTGCATGACCCCCAGGCCTGGGCGGGCGACGCCCTGTTCCTGCCGCAGACCCGCGAACGCTTTCAGGAACTCCTCAACCTCGGCCTCACCGACGCGCTGCGCGCCTGCACGGATCAAGGGGGGCTCTATACCTTCTGGGATTATCAGGCGGGCGCCTGGCCGCGAAACAACGGCATTCGCATCGACCACCTGCTGCTCTCGCCCCAGGCGGCGGATCGCCTCACGGGCTTCGCCATCGACAAGCATATGCGCGCGCTGGAGAAGCCCTCGGACCATGTGCCGATCCGCATCGACCTGAGCTGAGGGGCGGCGTCCTGTCCCAAAACGGGATCAGAGATTAACGCGAGAGAGTTGATATGGATTGGGCCGCGCCCAGCGCGGACCTGACCGATCCATAGGTAGGCGGTCCGACCCTATTCAGCCCCTATATCTCGTGAGAACAAAGGCTCAACTGTGGATAGCCGCCGATTCGTCCACGGCTTGTTCGCGCCTCGTGCCGAACCTTAACGGCGCGCTTCCTGACGGCCCTTCACGAACTGCTCAAGATAGGTCAGGGCCGCCTGCCGATCCGGGTCAGAGGCCGTGGTCATGGCGCCGTCATAGAGGTCGATGATCCATTTGTGTTTGGCCGGATCTCCAGCGCCATCGCGCGCCATGGTCAGATACATCAGGCCCAAGGCGCGCTGGCGCGGAACGCCCTCAATCCCGTTGAAATAAAGACGGCCCAGCACGGCTTGCGATTCAATGTGCTGCTTGTCGGCGGCCAGGCGCAGCCAGCGGGCGCCGCGCCGCACGTCCTTCGTGATTCCCGAACCCTCCAGATACATGAGGCCGAGATTGTATTGGGCGTGCATATCCCCGAATTCGGTCGCGGCGTAGCTGAACATCTCGAAGGCGCGCGCGGTGTTGCGTTCAATGCCCTTGGTTGGCTTGCCCGTCAGGGAATAGGCGCCCACGGCGACAAAGGCGCTGGCGACGACGCCGCGCTCGCGGGGATTGGGATTGGCCTCGTCATAGGCTTCGATGATCTGCAGGAAATATTGGTAGGCCTTGGCCTCGTCGCGCGGCACGCCATCGCCCTCGGCATACATGCTGCCCAGCTTCCACCGGGCGAGCGCTTCGCCCCCCTGAGCGGCGTAGCGCAGGGCGTCCAGGGAGGAAGTGGTGTCGCCAGACC
The DNA here is from genome assembly GCA_945903655.1 of Rhizobium sp. Q54. GTDB lineage: Bacteria > Pseudomonadota > Alphaproteobacteria > Rhizobiales > Beijerinckiaceae > Terripilifer. The sequence goes on from CAMDOY010000229.1 coordinate 3,209, forward strand.
GATAGCCCTCGATGTACTTGGTCATGGCGTGCCGGGGATCCCGGAAGATCGCGAGCGGTTCTTTTTCAGAGGGAGGCGCCTTGGCGTCGTCGAGCGCCATGGCGCCCTGGCATGTCATCATGGCCCCAATGCAGAGGGCGAGGGTGAGGGCATGGCGCTTAAACATGGGCCGCCATGCCTACCGCAAGGCTGGACACTATGCCCGCCGCTTTCGAGCGGGTCGGCGAAACATGACGCCAATTCCTGATCATCGCCCCAAAACCTTGCCGATCACCCTGCCCAGCCAACCCTGTTTCAGCGAAACAAAGCCAGATGCAGACGCCTTCTTCTCAGACGCGAAGTAGCGCGAGGTTTATGGCTGAATCTGGGCACGGCATAGCTTTGAAATGGGCATTGTGATGAACAATATTAATTGTTGCGTCAAAGCCACAATGGTCAAGCCCGCGCCATTTGCTCTGGTTGAGCCCAAGGCGCGCGCGGACGGTTGTTTCGCCCCCGCGCGCTCCAGACGTCAGGCGCTGAGGCGATCCAACGCCGCCCGCATTTTCTCAACCCGCGCCAGCGCCTCTTGCTTGCGCTCGCGGTTTTCCTCCACGACCTCCTCAGGCGCGCGGCGCACGAAATCCGCGTTGTTGAGTTTGGCGTCGACCTTCTTCACCTCGCCCTCTTCCTTGGCGATCTCCTTGGTGAGGCGCGCCTTCTCGGCGCCGATGTCGATCACGCCTTCCAGTGGCAGGGCCGCGACGACGCCGCGCACGATCATCTGGGCGGAGCTGCGTGGCGCGACCGGCGCGAAACTGATGTCCGAGAGACGGGCGAGACGCTTGATGGTCTCGTCCCAGACGCGGGCGCGGGCCTCGACGGCGGCGGGCGCCTCGACCAGCACCAGCGGAATCTGGGCGGCGGCGGGCACATTCATCTCGTTGCGAACGGAACGCACCTCGGAAACAAGATCGACGATCCAGCCGATCTCGGCCTCGGCGTCCGCATCCTCAAGACCCGCAAGATCAGGCCAGGAGGCCAGCGCCAGCAGGCTCTGGCGCGGCTCGCCCTCGGCGCCCTTGATGGCCCAGAGCTCCTCCGTGAGGAAGGGCATGAAGGGGTGCAGCAGCTTGGTGATCTCATCGATGACGAAGGCGGTGGTGGCCCGCGCTTCGTCCTTGGCGGGGGAGTCGGCGCCCTGCAGCACGGGCTTGGCGAGCTCCAGATACCAATCGCAAAAGATGTTCCAGACGAAGCGATAGGCGATATTGGCGGAATCGTTGAACCGATAGGCCTCGATGGCGGCGGTTACATCCGTCACCGCCCGCGCGGTCTCACCTATAATCCAGCGGTTGAGGGTCTGCTCGACGCCCCGGGGATCGAAGCCGACCGTCCGCACGCAGCCGTTCATCTCCGCGAAGCGCGCGGCGTTCCAGAGCTTGGTCGCGAAATTGCGATAGCCCTCGACCCGGCTCGTCGCCAGCTTGATGTCGCGCCCCTGGGCGGCCATGGCGGCCAGGGTGAAGCGCAGGGCGTCCGCGCCATACTGGTCGATGAGGTTCAGGGGGTCGATGACATTGCCCTTGGACTTCGACATCTTCGCACCCTTCTCGTCACGGACGAGGGCATGGATATAGACGTCCTTGAAGGGAACCTCCTTCATGAAGTGCAGGCCCATCATCATCATGCGGGCGACCCAGAAGAAGATGATGTCGAAACCCGTCACCAGCACGCTGGTGGGATAGAAGCGCTTCACCTCGGCGGTCTCGTCGGGCCACCCGAGGGTCGAGAAGGGCCAGAGCGCGGAGGAGAACCAAGTGTCGAGCACGTCCTCGTCGCGGGTCAGCAGAGCGGCTGACAGCTCGGGATCATCGGCGATCCGCCCCGCTTCCACATCGTCATAGATTTCGCGCGTGACGGCGTCAGCCAAGGCCAGCGCGATGGCCTCCTCCTCGGTCTCGGCCACGTAGACTCCGCCCCAGGCGGAATACCAGGCGGGGATCTGATGGCCCCACCAGAGCTGGCGGGAGATGCACCAGGGCTGGATGTTCTCCAGCCATTCGAAATAGGTCTTCTCCCAGTTCTTAGGGATGAAACTGGTCTCGCCATTGCGCACGGCGGCCAGCGCGGGACGGGCGAGGGTCTTGGCGTCCACATACCATTGGTCGGTCAGCCAGGGCTCGATGACCACCCCCGAGCGGTCGCCATGGGGGACCGTGTGGGTATAGGGCTCGATCTTCGGGCACAGGCCCCGCGCCTCCAGCATCTCGACGATGCGCTTGCGGGCGACGAAGCGATCCACGCCATCCAGCGCCAGCGCCTCTTCAAGGTCCGGGCCTTCGAGGAGATGAGCGAGGAAGGACGGATTCTCCTTCAGCAGAAGCCGCGCCTCCGCATCCAGAATGTTGATGGGCTCCACGCCCTTGTCGAGATGGCGACGGCCCACCTCGAAATCGTTGAAATCATGGGCGGGGGTGATCTTCACCGCGCCGGTGCCCTTTTCGGGATCGGCATAGTCGTCGCCGACGATGGGGATGCGACGCCCCACCAGCGGCAGGATCACATGGCGCCCGATGAGATGGCCGAGCTTCTCGTTTTCCGGATGCACCGCCACCGCCGTATCGCCCAGCATGGTCTCGGGTCGGGTGGTGGCGACGGTGATGAAGGTGTCAGGGTTTTCCGCATCATAAACAACGCCTTCGAGCGGATAGTTGAAGTGCCACAGATGGCCCTTCACCTCCACCTGCTGCACCTCCAGATCGGAGATCGCGGTCAGCAGCTTGGGATCCCAGTTGACCAGGCGCTTGTCCTTGTAGATCAGCCCCTCGCGATGCAGCTGCACAAAGACCTTGAGGACAGCCTTGGACAGGCCCTCGTCCATGGTGAAGCGTTCGCGGCTCCAGTCGCAAGACGCTCCGAGGCGCTTCAGCTGGTTGACGATGGTTCCGCCGCTCTCGGCCTTCCAGGCCCAGACGCGCTCGAGGAAGGCCTCGCGGCCCATTTCCCGGCGGCCGGGCTCCTTGCGCTCCATCAGCTGGCGCTCGACGACCATCTGGGTCGCGATGCCCGCATGATCCGTGCCCGGCTGCCAGAGCACATCCTTGCCGCGCATGCGCTCGAACCGGCAAA
>CAMDOY010000230.1 GCA_945903655.1 Rhizobium sp. Q54
GCGATCACATCGTAAGTCAGCAGCAAACGGATCGACAGATCATTTTTGTGATCGCCAAATGTAGCCCTGCACTTTAGCGCAGGTCATTCATGTCATCGCCATTGGATTTTCCGTGTTGAGATGGCGCTCATTTATGATGCCAAAAGCAATTGATTGGTATAGCCATGTGGGGTCGAGGCGCTGCTCGAAACGACACGCATTTCATTGCGTCCTTTGTTACTTTTCGGATGAACAAAGATCCAATGGACCTGGCTATATCTGACGCTGACCGGCCAGAAAAACATTCGTCGATCTCTGGAGGATCAAGATGAAAAGCTTGGGCTTTGCAGTTCCGTTCATCATGCTGGCGCTTGCATGTCCCCCTGCGCAAGCACAGGCGCAGGCGCAGGCGAAACTGAAACTCTATGTTTCCGTGGAAGGTGTGGATCAGGACGCGCGCGAATGCGGGGTGACTGAGCAGACTCTACGGTCGCCCGCTGTGGCCACGCTCCGCAACAATCGCATTGATATCGTGAATGATCGGACCCTGCCCTATCTGTCAGTGAAACCCAACGTCATGGCTTTGGCGAGCGGGAACCATTGCGTTTACAGCCTGGAAATCGCCATTCGCGATGAAGACGCGCCAAAAGTGCGCAGCGGCTTCAAAACCAAGCGAGCGAGTTCGGTTTTCTTATGCAAACAGGATAGCCTCTGGATTGTCCCGAAACTGGATGTTCCCAAGAAGCTTTCAGAGAGCGTTGAACAACTGCTCAAACTATGCCTGAGCAATATCGATTATTGATCTTTCCTGTCCAGCTCATCCATCCCCATGCCAGTCACGGACGCCTTGAGCGCTTTGACCCTGTGCACACAAGAACCCACTCAATCTGGAAAATGAGGCAGCACCTCCTTGCAGAAGAGGCGCAATGAGGCTCTGGCGTCTTCAAGACTGATGCCTCCGAAATTGACCTGCACAGACGCATGTTCGAAGGGACCAATTCTTTCGAGGCATTGGCGAATCGAAGCGATGATGTCCGCAGGCGAGCCAATCCAGGCGCCGCCGCTTTCGATCTGGGATTCGAAAGTCGCGGATTTCAGTTTCTGCATGGATTGCTGATAGCCCTTGTAATCCCTGGACTCCGCGCCATTGACCCAGTCGGCGACGCATTCGTTCAGGGCGATGAAATAGTCCTCGAATGGGGCCCGTGAGATCTCGCGAGCCTTGTTCGTGTCTTCATGACAAAACATATGAAACGCGATCATGACCTCGCCGGCGCCCGCATGCCCCGCGTCTTTCCAGGCCTTCCTGTAGATTTCAAGAAGCGGTTTGATGTTGCCGATCGGAATCGCCATCAGCGCATGGCCCTCACGACCGGCGAATTCAAAGGTTTCGGGGCTCTGGGTCGCCGCAATGAAAAATTTGGGACGCGGTTGCTGGGTAGGGCGCGGAAGGGACAGGACATTTTCAAAAGTATGGAACTGCCCCCTATGCGTCGCCTGACGCTGGGTGAGCAGAACATGCAACTGCTCGATCCCTTCATAAAACCGGGCCTGGGATTCATCCGTCGAAATCTTGAAGGTCCGAAATTCATGGGGGAGAAACGCGCGCGCCAATCCCACGTCAAGCCGCCCACCGGAGATGGCGTCAAGCATCCCGATTTCACCAGCGAGTTTCAACGGATTGTTGAAGACGGGCAGCACCGCGCCCGAGACCAGCCTCAGGCGGCGCGTACGTTGGGAGACCGCTGAGAGAAATATGAGGGGATTGGGCGCGAAGCCGCCATAGCGATGAAAATAATGTTCGACAATACGGGCATGGGTGAAGCCCAGTTCATCGGCTTCATCCGCCAGTTCCAGACTGTCATTGAAGTACTGAACAGCGTCGTCATCCGCCCCGCGCACCGGGAAATATTGCATTCCAAATTGCATGGACCATCACCCCGAAAGAAACGCCGCCGCTTTATTGTTGTTCAAGATCCTTCGCACGGAAGCGAAATTGAACGTTGTGCGCCGTGCCAAGCCAGATTGATCGATGCTGCGCGTCAGGCGCCCTCAGCTTTATTGCTCCAGCTTGATGCCAAGGGTCTTGACGATCCCCGCCCATTTGTCCTGTTCAGCGCGGACGAAGGACTGGAAGTCGGCGATCTCCATGGGCGCAGGCTCAAGTCCCGCATTCGTGAAAACCTTCAATGTTTCGGGCGCCATCATCGCCTTGTTGAACTCCCGATGCGCGCCCGTCACGGCTTCGGGCGGCGTTCCCGTCGGGGCGACGATGCAAAACCAGGTGGAGGCTGAGAGGTCGCCATGCCCGAGCTCGGCGAGCGTCGGAATTTCCTGCAATGTTGGCACTCTCTGAGGACTGGCGGTGGCCAATATCCTGACCTTGCCCCCCCGCATGAATTCCGTCGCCGCAGGGGCGGAAAGAATGCCAAGCTGGATATGCTGGCCCATGAGCGCGTTCAGAATGGGCGCATCGCCACCATAGGGCACATGCGCCGCCTTGACGCCGAATTTCCGATTGATGAGCTCGCCGACCAGATGGCCGGAGGAACCCGGACCATTCGTAGAATAGTTCATCTTGTCAGGATTCTTCCTGGCGTAATCGATCAACCCGGCTAAATCAGTCGCTGGCAATTCCATGGGCGTGGCGAGAACAATCGGCAGTTCCGTCATCTTGGCGATCGGGATGAAATCCTTACGCGCATCGAAGGGGAGAGACTGCGAAAGCGCGGGATTGATGGCGAGCGTCGATAGCGTTCCAACGCCCAGCGTGTAGCCATCCGCTGGCGCCCGCGCCACCGCAGTAATGCCCACATTGCCCGCAGCCCCTGGCCGATTTTCGATGACCACGGATTGACCCATGTTCTCGGCCATCTTTGCGCCAATGGCCCGCGTGAGCATGTCAGCGGCGCCCCCCGGCGGGAAGGTGACGATGATCTTGATGGGCTGGCGCGGCCAGGCCTGCGCCAGAACGGGGCTGGTCCCGGCGATGCAAAGCGCCAGAAACGCGCTCGAAAGAGCAAGGAATCGATTCATTGTTCGCCTCCCGTTCATCGGCGTTTTGAAACTTCGCCATTATTTCTTTTTTATCACCGCGCCAATGGAGTGTCCATCATGGCGCGGCGAACATATGGGTTCTGGGATTGCCAAGATGCGCCTGTGCGCAACGCGAACACGGGCGCCTCGGCTTGTCTATTGCTTCGTCACGATCAACGCATCCAGTGCGCTCGCGCCTTCGCCATAGACCATCAGCGGATTCACATCGATCTCCATGATATCCGGATTGCTGCGCATCAAATTCCCCACCGCTACCGCAACTTTCGCAATGGCGTTCAAATCTGATGCTGGAGAGCCGCGAAAGCCCTTCAGCAGCTTCGCCGTTTTCAGCTTCAGCAATTCGTCGATGATCGCTTCTTCCGACAGATCAGCAGGCATCAACCTCACGTCGCCGATGGCTTCGATGAGCACGCCGCCAATGCCCGCGACGATCACCGGCCCCCAACGAGGGTCACGTTTTGCGCCCACCACCATCTCAAGGCCACGTTTCGACATGACTTCGATCAAAACGCCATCAAGCGCGATGGAGGCGTTGTAGGCCTTCACATTGTCATAGAGTGTCCGCCAAGCTTCACGCACGCCAGCAGCATCGGCGATATTGAGTAGCACGCCCCCGGCCTCGGTCTTGTGCGCGAGTTTGGCCGCCTGGGCTTTCATGGCCACAGGGAAGCCGATCCGTTCGGCGATGGCGACGGCCTCATCAACGGAACGGGCGAGATCGCCAGGGGGAATAGCGACGCCCGCCGCAGCCAGCACCTTTTTACCCAGCCATTCCGGCTGAGACCCGACGCCCAACTCTGGCACATTGGCGATGGGCCTGGCGGGAATCGTTTTCTTGGCGCGCTCCAGCGCCACGCCATGCTTGTAAAGCTGCAACAGGGCCCGCAGCGAACGATCAGCGGAGCGCGAAATAATGACGCGATGCTCCCGCGCCATGTCCACAAAATCCTGCGGCAGTGGGTTACGGTCGCCCAGCACCGAAAAGATGAGCGGCTTTGTGCTGCCCTTGGCCGCCGCCAGCACGAATTTGAGATAGGTCACCGCAGCCGAAGGCGTGCCAAGCGGAATCGATATCAACAAAGAGCCGATCTTGGGATCATCCAGCAAAGCGGAGCAACCCAACTGCATCAAATCGGGTTGCCAGACAGGCTGCGTCGTCAAATCCAGAGGATTGCGCGGCGTGGCGAAACCCGGCAGCGCGGCGCGCATGGTCTTCTCAGCCTCGGCGGACAGAGGCGGCACCGGAAGCCCGATTTCGTCGCAGAAATCAAGCGCAATGGCGCAGAAAGCGCCGGAGAAGGTCAAGATGCCCGGCCCATATGGCAGGGGATTGGGGAACCGGGCCAGCACCTCGGCTGCATCCACGAGTTCGTCCACATTGTCGCAAAACACGATTCCCGCATGCTCAACCAGGGTGCGCATGAGCAAGTGATCGCCCGCTAACGCGCCTGTATGCGAACTGACCGCATCGCCGGCGGCGGCTGTCCGCCCCGGATGCATCATCATGACAGGCTTGCCTGCCGCCCGCGCCCGCGCCGCCGCCTGCATGAATCCCTGGGGATCGCGCACTTCCTCCACATAGACGATAATCAGTTTCGTCGCGGGATCGGCCACGAAGAAATCGACGAAATCCGGCAGCCCAAGGCCAGCCTCATTCCCTGTGGAGATGGTGTAGGACACCGGCAGGTCGCGCAATTCCAGCCCGAGGCGCACATGCGACATCAAGCCCCCGCTTTGGGAGAGTATCGCGGTTCCAGGATCACGCCCAACGGCCATTCTGGGAACCTTGGTCGATGAGACGAATCCGGCCTGAAAGCCATCAACGAAATTCGTATAACCAAGACAATTCGGCCCCAGCAGCGCGATGCCGCCATCATGGGCGATCCTGGCGATTTCTTCCTGCCTGGCCCTTTCGCCAACCTCGGCGAATCCGGAGGCGAAGATCACAACGGCCTTCACCTTGCGGCGCACGCAGGCTTCCAGCGCATCTTTCACGCCGACCACGGGCAGGGTGAATATCGCGAGATTGACGCCTTCAGGCAGTTCATCAATTTCTTTGAAAACGCTGCGCCCGTCCACTTCGCCGCCGCTGCGGCCAACCAGGTAAATCTCCCCGGCATATCCATTGCCCGTGAGGTTGGTCAGGGCGTTCATGCCCGCCGAGCCGGGCTTGGCTGATAGCCCGATGATGGCTACCGACTTCGGGCGAACGAAATATTCCACCGCCATGGCGCCACGCGAAAAGTTTTCACCAGCCGAATCTCTACCGGTCATCCCAGCCCCATCAAATTATACGCATTTCCCCCAGGAAGCGCATGCAGCTTTCTTGAGCAGCGCAGCGCCGTTTGAAGAAATTCGAGCTTATGTCCCCCCGCAACAGTTGACAAGGCGGATTAACAACTTGTCAGATAGGCGTGGAAAACGAATGGCCGGGGCTGAAAAAGAGCACGGTCGGGACAATGCGCAAGGTGGGAAAGAAGGCACTCCATGACCGATGAAGTTGTTACCTATGAGCTCGATGGCGAGATCGCCCTGGTCGGGCTGAACAGGCCGGAGAAACGCAACAGCATCAGCGACTCCCTTCGTGAAGGCCTCGCCAAGGCTTTGACACGCGCTCAGAATGAGGCCAAATGCGGCGTCATTTTCGGACATGGCGACCATTTTTGCGCAGGTCTCGACCTCTCCGAGGCGCTCCAGTGGATCAATGCGGAGCCGGAGGTGCGCCTGCGGCGTCGCGGCAACCTTCATCCCGTGCTCGACATCATGGCGCGGGGCTTCATCCCCTTCGTGGCGGCGCTGAAGGGGGCGACCATCGGCGGCGGCCTCGAGATCGCCTCGGCGGCCCATGTGCGGGTTGCGGATGAAAGCACTTTCTTCGCCTTGCCCGAGGGCCAGCGCGGCATTTTCGTTGGCGGCGGCGGCTCCGTGCGCATTCAGCGCCTGATGGGCTATGGCCGGATGGCCGACCTGATGCTCACGGGCCGTGTCCTGACCGTGGAAGAGGGCGAGCGCTTCGGGCTTTGCCAATATGTGACGCCAAAGGGCGAATCGTTGGAGCGCGCCAAGCAACTCGCCCGGCGAATCGCGAAGAATGCGCCGCTGACGAACTGGGCCGTCGCCTCCTGCCTGAACCGGGTTAATGATTTCTCTCATAATGACGGGCTTTTCGTCGAAACATTGATCAGCCAGGCCGTCAGCAGCCAACGCAGCTACGATGGCTTGAAGGCCTTCGTCGACCACCGTGCGGATCGCCTGGTGGAGCCGGGCAAATCCGGCG
>CAMDOY010000231.1 GCA_945903655.1 Rhizobium sp. Q54
GACCATAGATTTCCAGCAGAGCCACGACGCCAGCCAGCAGGGCCACGCGCAACCACAGGGGATTGCGCAGAGCCTTGGCGAAGGCGCCGGGCGCTGCGGGCATGTCGATCTTCTTGGGGGAGGCGGCGAGATCGCTCATGTGCTCACCGGCTCCTGATGTGATTTTCGAGGCTGTAGACGAGCAGATTCAGCGTCACCGATGTGAAGATCACGAAGACGATCCAGGCGTACATGCGCGCGGACTCCATGAGTTCCGCGGCCAGCGCAATGTTGCGTCCGATGCCCGCGACCGAGGAAATCGTCTCGCCGCCCAGCACCGAGGCGAAGCAGATGAAGAAGCCGATGCGCATGCCCGTGATGAGCACAGGCAGGGTGCCTGGCAGCAGCACATGGCGGAAGGTGTCGAACCGGCCTGCGCCCATGGAGCGGGCGGCGCGCAGATAGCGCTCCTCCATGTTGGCGAAGGCGGCGATGGTGTTCAGGGCGATGGGGAAGAAGGCGTAGGTCGCGCCATAGGCGACCTTGGAGCCGGTTCCGATGCCGAAGAACAGAATGAACATGGGAAAGAAGAGCGTGATCGGCACGGTGAAGAGGCCTGCAATGACGGGCTCTATGACCTGTGTCGCGAGTTTGGAGCGCGTCACCGCATAGCCCACCACAAGGCCAGCGACGATGGCTATGGCGAAGGCTTTCAGAATGGTCGTGATCGTCACGGTGACGGCGGACCAGAAGGACGCCGTCTGCATGAGACGCTCAAGGGTCGCATAGACATTTGCGGGCTTGGGCAGAAAGAGCGCGCTGATGCTGCCGCTCTGCGTGGCGAAATACCAGGCGCCGCCCATGATCGCCAGAAAGGCGATCTGGACGGAGCGTGTCGCGAAACTGGATCGCTCCACGGTCAGACCCCCGCGATCTGGGGCTGGGGATCGCGCTGGGCCGCCATGGTGGCGCGAATCTCGTCGCGCAGCAGGGCGTAGCACTCGTTGCGCAATTCGCTGAAGCGCGGCTCCAGCATGAAATCGGGCGAACGGGGATGGGGCTCGTTCACATGGATGATGGTCTTGATGCGGCCGGGGCGCGCGGTCATCACCACGATGCGGTCAGAGAGGAAGACGGCTTCCGCGAGCGAATGGGTCACGAAGACGATGGTCTTGCCGGTGGCCGCCAGCAGCTGCGACAGATCCTCGCCCAGCACCATGCGGGTCTGCTCGTCCAGCGCCGCGAAGGGCTCGTCCATGAGCAGAATCTCGGTGTCGACGCAGATGCCGCGCGCCATGTTGACGCGCTGACGCATGCCCACTGACAATTGCTCGGGATAATGGCGCGCGAAGGAGGCCATGCCCACGGCTTTGAGCGCGCGCATGGCGCGGTCATCCCATTCCGCCTCGGGGATGCCCTGAAATTTGAGCGCGATACGGAAATTCTCGATCACCGTGTACCAGGGAAACAGTGTGCTTTCCTGAAACACGAAGGCGATCTTGTCAGGATGGGGCTCACCATCCACAAGACGACCATTAACCGTGCAGGTTCCGCTGGTGGGCTTGAACAACCCGCCCACGATGTTGAGCAGGGTGCTCTTGCCGCAGCCGGAGGGACCAAGAAGGCAAACGAATTCGCCCTTCTTGATGTCGAGCGACACATCGTCCAGCGCCAGCACGGCGTCGGGCTGGTCCGCTGCGCCATAGCGCTGCGTGATATTCTTGATCGAGATCACCGTATCGCTCATCAGTCGAAAGCCCCCGGGTTCGAGGCGCCCCGCAAGGAGCGCCCGATCCGATCAAGTTCAGAGTTTCACCGGGGCGAAGCCCGGCAGGAAAAGTTCGTTGGCGTCGGGGATCCGGTCGAGGATTTCGAGATCCTTGAGGGATTTGCGAATGATCTCGATGGCCTTGGGGTTGAAGGCGCCATCCATGGAGAGCATCTGCATCTCGTAATCATAGCTTCTGTCGATCACGCTCACCGGCAGGCTCATGGTCGCCGCGATGATCTTCACCGTCTCCTCGCGATTGTCTTTCATGAACTTCGCGGTGGTGAACCAGGCGTGAAGGAAGCGCTTCAGGAGATCAGGATTGTTCTTGATGAGGTTGCGATGGGCGAAGATCACATGGGTGTGGAAATCAGGCACCGCGTCGCCGAAGGTGGCGAGCAGGCGGCCCTCGCCATTCTCCACGAGGTTCCAGGTTTCCTGAATGGAGTTGACGCTGCCAGCGAGCTCGCCTGACTTCATGGCGGCGAGGCGTGTGCGCATTTCGCCCATGGCGGTCACGTCGATGCCGGTTGCGCCCCAGCCCTTGCTCTCGGACAGGCGCCGGGTGAGCCAGTCGGTGAGGGAGCCTGCGGTGGTGACGCCCACGCGCTTGCCCTTGAGATCGTCGATGGACTGGATGGGGCCGTTCTTCATAACGACCAGCGACATGTTGCGGGGCTCGCTGGCCATGGCCGCCACGGCGATGCCGGGAACGCCCTTGGCCGCATAGCCCATGCCCGGGCCGGAGCCGAAGCCCACATCGATGACGCCAGCGGCGAGCGCCTGCTGCATCTGCCCATCGCCACGGAACACGGAGATTTCGGCCTCGATGCCATGCGCGGCGAAAATGCCCTTGGTCTTGGCGAGATCAGCGCCGGAGAAGGGGAAGGAGGAGCCGATGGATTTGCCGACGCGGAGTTTATCGGCTGCGAAGGCCGGACGGGTCGTCCATGCCATGCCGGTCATCGCCGCGATGGCGAGGGCGCTACGACGCGTGAGCTTCATCTTCGTTTCTCCCATCCCGCTGGTGGCGGGGCTCTCGACGGCGGATCCGATCTGGCCCGCCTGTCGGGACTATAGCCCTGACTTTCCCATTCGATAGATCACGAAGCTTTGAAGCAAGGCGTCGGTAGGCTTGGTTGAACATAGAATAGAGCCTATAAGGCCTCATGATATCTTTGAGCAGCCGCGCACTTCAGGTTTTCGTCGCCATTGTCGATGCTGGCTCCTTCGCCGGGGCGGCGCGGCGGCTTGGCATCGCTCAGCCCTCCATCAGCGCCCATGTGCAGAGTCTGGAGCGGGAGACCGGCGCGCGCCTCTTCGAGCGCACCAGCGGCCGCCAGGCGAGCCTTACGGAGGCCGGGCGCAGCCTGCTGGTCCATGCGCGCGACCAGTTGGAGCGCAACGCGAGGCTGGAGCAGGAACTGGCTGGAGGCGCGGAGACGGGCCAAGCGAGCGTGGCCTTCGCCTGCCAGCGTTCGCTCGCCCTCACCATCCTGCGGGCGCCCATCGCCGATTACGCCCGCACCAGGCGAGACACGCGGCTGTCCCTGCGCATCGCCTTCCAGGAGGAGGTCATGGCCGCCGTGCGCATGGGGGCGACCGATCTGGGCTGCCTGATCTCGAACGAGGAGCCGGAGGACATCCCCTCCCTCATCATCGGCCGTCAGCGCTTCGTGGTCTTCGCCGCGCCCGACCATCCGCTCGCCGGGCGCAAGCGCATTCCGCCGCGCGATCTCTCCGACCACGATTTCATCGGTCCGGTGGCCTCGTCCCTGTTCGGGCGCACGCAAAAGAAGCTGCTGGCGGGCATCGGCGTCGAGCGGATGCGCATCATCGCCGAGGGCACGGAGTTTTCGCTGGTGCGCGATCTGGCGGCGGCGGGGCTCGGGCTGGGTTGCTCGCTCCATGCCTCGGTGGAGCCTGATCTGGCGGCCGGGCGCCTGTCGCTGATCGACCTCGACGGCCCGCCGCTCTATCTGGACGTGCGGCTGCTGATGAACCCGCAGCGGCGACTTGCCAAGCCCGTGCGGGAATTCACCGATTTCCTGCGCGAGGCCTTTGCGGCGGCGGGTTAGCGCCCGAACGCGGAGCGCACCGGGCCCAGCGAGGGATGCCGGTTCACATCCTTGTAGAGCAGATAGCGGAAGCGTCCGGGCCCGCCCGCGTAGCAGGCCTGGGGGCAGAAGGCGCGCAGCCACATGAAATCGCCCGCCTCCACCTCGACCCAATCCTGATTGAGCCGATAGACCGCCTTGCCTTCCAGCACATAGAGCCCATGCTCCATCACATGGGTCTCGGCGAAGGGGATGACGCCGCCGGGCTCGAGGGTCACGATGTTCAGATGCATGTCGAAGCGGATGTCGTCGGGGTTGATGAAGCGCGTGGTGGCCCAGACGCCGTTCACATCCGGCATGAAGGCGGGCGCCACTGTCTGATCGCTGGAGACGAAGGAGGCGGGGGCAGGCACGCCCCTGATCGGCTCATAGGCCTTGCGGATCCAATGGAACCGGGCGAGGCCCGCGCCCGTGTTGCGCAGGGTCCAGCGGGAGCCCGGGGCCAGCCAGGCGAAACCGCCAGCAGTCAGCACATGGGTCTGGCCCGCAACGTCGATCCGCACCTCGCCATCGACCACGAAAAGCGCCCCTTGCGCCGTGGGGTCAGGCTCCGGGTCCGTGCTGCCGCCCCCGGGCGCCACCTCCATCACATATTGCGCGAAGGTCTCGGCGAAACCCGAAAGCGGGCGGGCGATGATCCAGGCGCGGGTCTTGTCCCAGAAGGGCAGGTTGCTGGTGACGATGTCGCGCATCACCCCCTTGGGAATGACCGCATAGGCCTCAGTGAAAACCGCCCGCCCGGTGAGCAGCTCGGTCTGCGGGGGATGGCCGCCGGGGATGTTGAAATAGCTGTTGGCGCTCATGACGGACTCCGATGTTTCAGGGCGCGAGTTCGAGCTGCTCGCATGCGTCGAGCCAGACCTCGTCGAGATTATGCCCCGCCCCGCCGCGATCCACGATGAAAAACCGGCTGTCGGGATCGAGCACGAGAAGGGGATGATGCCAGCAGTTGCGGGCGTAATTCACGCCCTGCCGACCGCTCGCCGCAAAGGCGCGGTAGGTGGAGGCGTCCTTCGGATCCGTACAGACCAGCACCAGCCAGGGGCGATCCTGCAGGGAATAGAAGAGCTGCGTGCCCAGGGGATGGCGCTCCATGATCTCCACGCGGATCGGCAAGGGGCGGGGCTGGGCGACGAAGAGGCTGATGTTCACCACCCCGCCTTCCGCTCCGACATCGACGCCCGCCAGGCCATCGCAACGGGTGGCGAAACCCTGATTGATCGCTTTCAGCAGAGCGCCATCGGCCTCGACGACCTCGCCGAAGGGGGCGAAGGCCTCTTTGGTGAGGGGGGCGATGGGGAGCCGGAGCATGGGGAAACCTTCGCTTGTTCGAATCATGGCGGGGCTACGCCCGGAGATGCGGAGCGGAGACTTTCTAGCAGTTTCTCGCCGCCTCGCGCCACCGCGAACGTTCCGCCGCCTAAATCCACTGCTTCAAGATTCAGAAGAAGCAGCCCCTGAGGCTACGCCTTGCCGCTGACAGGCCAGACAGGCTAAATGGCGCCGAAATAGAATTTCGGGGAAACGCCGCAGATGAAGCCGGACGCCAAAAAGCGCTATGACGTAGACCTTGCGACCACCCAGGCCGGAACGCCCGGCGGCATTTTCATGCGCCAGTTCTGGATCGCGGTTCACGACAGTGATGATCTGCCCGTGGGCCGCGCCAAGCCGATCCGCATCATGGGCGACGACTATGTGGTGTTCCGCACGGAATCCGGCGTGGCGCAGGTCACGGCCCAGCGCTGCCCCCATCGCGGGGCGCCCATGCATCTGGGCTGGGTGGAAGGCGAGGAAATTCGCTGCGTCTATCATGGCTGGAAATTCGACTGCTCCGGCCGCTGCACCGAGCAGCCCGCCGAGGAGCCCGGCTATAACGAGAAGGTCCGCATCAAGACCTGGCCCACCGGCGAGCACATGGGCCTCATCTTCGCCTATTTCGGCGAGGGCGAGCCGCCCCATTTCCCGCCCTTCCCCGAGCCCGAGGGCGAAGGCGTCATCGAGATCAGGCCCTCCACCGAGGCGCCCTGCAATTATCTCCAGTGCTTCGAGAACAGCATGGACGAGGTGCATGTGGCCTTCACTCATGCGCCCGGCGGCTCCCACGCCAAGATCGCCCAGGACCTGCCCATCATCTCCGCCGAAGAGACGGATTGGGGCATGATGCGCTATGGCCGCCGCAAGACCGGCGAGGTGCGCCACACCCTGCATTACCCCTTCGCGGCGGTGCATGTCTTCGTGCCGCCGGTCTTCGGCATGGACGGCGTCGGCGGCTGGCCGGAGATGATCCTGCTCTTCACCCCCGTCGATGATCACAACTGCCGCTGGTTCGCCACCAGCAAGGTCCA
>CAMDOY010000232.1 GCA_945903655.1 Rhizobium sp. Q54
CCCCCCGGGTTCATGGGCGACACGGGCGAAAGAAGAAGGGTGTCGGCTTCAAAATCACCGGTAGCCCCGGGGCGTTCAAGACAAATACGGAATTGATAGGCGTCAGGCTCAGAAGACTCCTGCACCTTCTCACGCACCAGCCGGTCCACCATGCGATAGGACACAAGCTGCACAGCGGCGGCGTCCTCGTCACAGGACGACAGATCGTTGGTGAGGAGCTCCACAAGGTTTTGTTCGCTCAGGGCGAGATTGACCTGCGGATTGTAAAACAACTGACTGAGCCTGCGCGAGGCGCGCGGCGTGAACTTTCGCCAGGTCGACCATTCATTTGCGGATTGGCCACGATAATACAGGCGGGGGGTGCGCCCCAAAGAATGAAAAAATTGCCACTTGGGGAAAAACGCGCGCAACAGAAACAGCCAGGGATGAACCACGGGGCGACTATGAAGAACAAAGCCTCCCAGCAAAAAAACAAAATAGCCCAGGAGCAGCGCGACATTCAAAGACAAGTGACCAAGCCCTCCCGCATCCTGCGGCGCGACGCAGTGAGTCCCGCACATCATTAAGGCCAGGCGCGCAGGGACGCAATCACCGCGACAAGGGCGTCATTTCTGGAGGTGGAAGGCGACTTGTCCCCAGACGAAGCGCTTGAGCTTCACATGAAGCGCTTTCCCCTACAGAACGCGAGGGACGAAGGGGCGATAAAAATTCAGGGAGCGCGCGACAATGATGCTTCCATATGCGCGACCAGCGCAGTCCCGAGGCGTTGAAAGACCCCATCCCAATCGCCCACCGCCTCCTGGCGAAACACGCGCATGGAGGGATACCAGGGGCTGTCCAGCCGATCCATGAACCAGCGCCAATCCGGCACATATTTCAACGCAACCCATGTCGTCACGCCCAGCGCCCCCGCCAGATGCGCAACAGCCGTATCCGATGTGATGACCAGATCGCAGGACATCATGACCGCCGCCGTATCCAAAAAAGCGTCGGGCCCCTCATCGAAGAGATCACCCAGCGTCTCGACCTCCATGCCGCCAGGCAGACCCTGCAACTGGGCTTCGCCATTTCCCTTATGAAGACTGATCAAACGCACATCAGGAAGTTTGGACAAGGGTTGAAACTGCGATAAGGGAAAGGATCGCCCGGCGTCGATGTCGCCACTGCTGCCTTGCCAGCAAACGCCTATCCTGAAGCCGTCATTTCCCAGAACCTCGCGCCAATGATGAATGCGCTCTGGCCGCGCGAGGAGATAGGGGCGCCGACATGGAATGTCATTAAAGGAGCGCATGAAGATGCGCGGCAGGCTTAATAGAGGGATCTGGAAATCAAAGCGCAGGTCGGGATCATCGCGATCCACAATCTCCACATTTTCATCAAAGTCTCTCATCAAACCCATAAGGCGCTTGTGCGGGGCGAAGAGAACTTTTTGCGCTAGTGCGGCGAGGGCCGGGACGAAACGGCAAAACTGGATCGTATCGCCAAAACCCTGCTCCCAGACCACCAGAATCGTTTTTCCCGACAGGCTTTCCACGCCGTTCCACAGAGGTTTTGGAAGATCGGCGTTGTTGATGAGGGTAAGCTTCTTGCGCCATTCGTACAGACGCCAGCCCTCATCCATTTCCCCCAGCAAAAGCTTTCCGATGGCCTTGTTCCAAAGGGCTTCGAGATATCTGTTATTGATGGAGATCGCACGATCATAATCTTCCATCGCCTCCGCAAACCTTTTCAAATCCTTGAAAACGATGCCGCGGTTGTTATAGCCGGAGGCGTCATCGGGCTCGATGGCGATAGCGACGTCATAGCTTTGGATGGCGTCTGCATGTCGCATCATCTTGTGCAAAGTGATTCCACGGCCCCGATAGGCCAAAGCATATTGTGGTTGGAGCAGGATCGCCTTGTCGTAAGCCAAAAGAGCGGCGTCAAAGTAGCCGCCGACGGTCAGCAGCTTGCCCAGCCCATAACAGGCTTCGGCGCGCCCGGGCGTCAGGGCTATGGTCGTCTGGTAGTCCACCAGCGCCTCGGGCAGGCGTTCCAGATCATGAAGCACTACGGCGCGATTGTAAAAAGCTTCGGCGAAGTCAGACTGAACGCTGATCGCAGCGTCAAAATCCGCCAGCGCTTGCGAGCGTCGCTCCAGGTCGTTGAAAACAATGCCTCGGTTATTATAGGCCAATGCATAATGAGGGTCGCTTGCGATAGCCCCGCCATAACAGACGATCGCATCCTCTCGACGATTTAAATCTATCAACAGAATGGCTTGATTGACATAAGCGACCGCGTTGCGTGGATCAATCGCAATGGCCCTTTCAAAGTTATCCAGAGCCTCTTCAAAACGCCCCAAATCTTTCAGAATGTTTCCGCGATTGGAAAAAGCATGCGTAAAGTCAGGCTTCATGGCGATACATGAATCATAACGCGCCAGCGCCTCTTCAGGTCTATCGCAAGCCCTCAGGAGATCAGCCAGATTGAAACAGGCTTCGGCATAGCCAGGATTGATGCAGATCGCCCGAAGATAACTGACGGCCGCATCATCGCACCGTCCGATCCACCGCAAGACGACGCCCAAATTGAAACAGGATTCGAGATAATCCGGCTTCAGAAGAATGGCTTCCTCAAACCAGACGGCGGCTTCCGCCATTCGCCCCATCTGCTGATGGGCAAGTCCGCAATTATAATAAGCCTCAACGAAATCCGGGCGGATAGACAGGGCCATGACATAGCTTGCAACGGCGTCGTCGAACCGTTGCAGGGCCATCAACGCGTTTCCTCGATTATATTGCGCTTCCGGGTAATGGCTCCTGATGCTCAGCGCCCGGGTGCAACTGTCCACCGCCTCTTCCGGGCGACCAAGGCCGTGCAACACCAGCGCACGATTTGAGAAGACCTCAGCCTGATGGGGATCAAGGGCGATGGCTTTGTCAAAAGCGATGAGCGCTTCATCCAGTCGGTTCAGAATCTGCAGCAATACGCCCTGATTAAAAAAGACTTCGAAGTCATTTATATTGAGGTTGATCGCTTTTTGATAACAGGTCAGTTCCTCCTCATACCGACCCATGTCATGAA
The DNA here is from genome assembly GCA_945903655.1 of Rhizobium sp. Q54. Lineage (GTDB taxonomy): Bacteria > Pseudomonadota > Alphaproteobacteria > Rhizobiales > Beijerinckiaceae > Terripilifer. The sequence goes on from CAMDOY010000232.1 coordinate 3,067, forward strand.
GCACGCGCGCGTAACTGAGATGAATTTGCCCAAAATCAGCTTTGACGGCAATGGCTTTCACCATGCGGCTTTCCGCCTCCATCAGGTCGCCCATCTCGTAAGACAGCAATCCCAATAAATGCAGCGCATCAAAATGAAGGGGCTTCTCCTCGAGAAAGGAGAGATACATGAGCTTCGCCTGCGGGAGGTCGCCCTGTCTGTGAAGCTCAAATCCTTTCTCAAGCTTATGCTGCGACATCATTGATCCATCATTGAGAGGCGTCTGCGCCCCGGCGAGACCGCCGCCTTATTCTCGCGCACGCAAACGCAATCATCACAGATCAGAAGCGCCCCTGCGGGCGCATTCTGGAATAACGCGCAAATCACCTGGAGACGCCAGCGCCTTGTGTACTACGAGCGAGCGATTCTTGCCTAGACTTCCGCGCCGAACCTGGCCTCAAGTCCATGCCCGGACCTCGTCAACACGCCGCGCCGTCGCGTTTGCCCTTTCGCCCTTCGGCCTGGCCGCCTTCCAATTGAGTAGCTGGAAAATCCACATATGAAACATTCGTCATTGCCCGGATCCCTTCGGACGCGATCTTCATCACCGTCCACAAGCGCCCGGTCGGGCCATTCATCTGTAGGGGTTCATGGATTTGCGCAAATATCTGGCGGAGGCCATCGGCACATTCTGGCTTACCTTCGCGGGCTGCGGCAGCGCGGTCATCGCGGCGGCTTTTCCGCAGGTCGGCATCGGGCTGCTCGGCGTGTCGCTGGCCTTCGGCCTGAGCGTGCTCACCATGGCCTACGCCATCGGCCATATTTCAGGTTGCCATCTGAACCCGGCTGTCACCCTGGGCCTTGCTGCGGGCGGGCGATTTCCCGCCAGGCAGATCGCACCCTATGTGATTGCGCAGGTTCTGGGCGCCGTGATCGGCGCGGCGACGCTCTACGCCATCGCAAGCGGCGCGCCGGGGTTTGATGTGGCCAAGGGATTTGCGGCCAATGGCTTTGACGCCCATTCGCCCGGTGGTTATTCGCTCTTTGCGGCGATGCTCGCCGAGATCGTCCTGACCATGGTCTTTTTGTTCATCATCATGGGCGCCACCCATGGCAAGGCCCCCGTTGGCTTCGCGCCCATCGCCATTGGCCTGGCCTTGACGCTGATCCATCTGGTGGGCATTCCCGTGACCAACACGTCCGTCAATCCCGCGCGCAGCACGGGACCCGCGCTCTTCGTGGGCGGGTGGGCCATGGCGCAGCTCTGGTTGTTCTGGCTCGCGCCCATCATCGGCGGCATGCTGGGCGGGGTGATCTACCGCGCCATCAGCGAGGCGCCTGAAGCTGAGGTCACCGGCCAGGCCCAGCGACGCGGGACGCAGGGATTGGCGGAATAAGGCCGGTCACGGCGAGGCCCGGCGTCGATCGAGCGCCGGGCGCTTGCATCCTCAGCGCCTCAGAACCTGTAATTCACGCCTGCGCGCAGCAGGTTCATCTTATGGGTCACGGATTGGCCGAGGATCGTATTGTTCAGGTGGGCGTAGAGGTACTCCATTTTCAAGCTGACATTGGGCATGACTGCATATTCACCGCCAAGGCCCAGGGTCCAGCCAGGCGTCCATTCCGTCAAGCGACCGAAACGGGCAGTCCCGGTCGTATTCACCTCGGTCGCCTTGGCCTCATGGTAGCCGGTGGCGAAGCCGCCCGTGCCGTATATCAACAGACCGTCGAAGGCGTAGCCAAGGCGACCACGCACCGTGCCAAGTATGCTGATCGTGGACTCAAGCCGACCACTGCTCGACCCATCTTGCGCCCGCACATCAATACGGCCCCGCATGGCGCCAAAACCGAGGTCACCCTCGACGCCATAGACGATGGACCCCGATTGAAGAGCGAAGCCCGCCTGCACGCCCCCGAGCGCGCCAGAACGATCCATTTTTCTGGCGCTCGCGATCAGGGACTGGCTCGCCAGTTCTGACAACGCTGTTGTCGTGACATCGCCCATGCCGCCCCCGCCATGGACGCCAAGATAAAACCCGCTCCAGGAAGAAACCGGCGCGCTGGACAGGGGCGTGGGCGCGCGAATGACAGGCGGGCTGGAGCGAAGCAAATCAGCGCCCAAGGCGGATCCGGCGCAGAGCGTCAACACACAAGAAAACAGAATTCTTTTCATGGCGCGCCTCTTTGGAAAATGGATTGAGATGAGAGTCGATTTATTCTTGAGCTTGGCAATTTACGGTTAACAAAGTGTTAAAAAGGGGCTGCGCCACGACGACTATGCCTGAGAACAGGACGTGGAGACGTCCCGGGAACCGATGGAATAAGAGTTAAGGTTCACTGCGCCTTCGGCGTGCCTTAAAGCAGACCGCTCATCAGAAATGATAGTTCACGCCGCCGCGCAGAAGATGGACGCCATTGGGGTTAAAGCGCGCCCTTATTCCATCGCCCACATGGGCGTAGAGATATTCCAGCTTGCCGCTGACGTCGCGCGCGAAGAACCGTTCAGCGCCCAGGCCCACCACCCAACCCACGCGCACGACATAAGCGGCGCCGGAACTGGTGAAGCTTGCGCCTGTATCGTTTTGCGTCACGGTGAAGGTGGATTTTTGCAGGGCGGAGGCCATACCGCCGGTTCCATAGATCAAGACATCGTTGAAGACATAGCCTACACGGCCCCGCAGGGAGCCCAGCACATCGGTCTTCACCGTCAGGCGCGCCGAGGCAGGGGCGGCATTATAGACGCCGCTGGCCGTTTGGGCGCCGCCGATGGACGTCAGCGCCGTATCAGCTTCGACGCCGATATGGATAGGTCCGGTCATGAAACCATAACCGACCTGAACGCCGGCCATGGCGCCGGAGCGATGCAGCTTGCCCGTAATCGGCGACAGATCCGCGTTGGTGATGGGCGACACGCTGGCGTCCGACACATCTCCCATGCCCACCCCCGCGAGGGCGCCAGCATAAAAGCCTGTCCAGCTTGAGACTTTTTGGGCCGACAGAAACCCGGACGGCGGGGGAGACGGAGCCCGCTTCGAAGGCAGATCCGCTGCATGAGCGGATCCGAAGCCAAGGGCAAGCGCGGCGAGAAGGATGAAAGGCTTCATGGGAGAGCACACCCGCAATTCATTAACCTAACGAATGCGCTTGAGCTTAACA
>CAMDOY010000233.1 GCA_945903655.1 Rhizobium sp. Q54
ATGTCTCGACCGACGAAGTCTTCGGCGCGCTTGGCGATGAGGGCCTTTTCACCGAGGAGACGGCCTATGACCCCCGTTCCCCCTATTCGGCCTCGAAGGCGGGCTCGGATCATCTGGTGCGGGCCTGGTGGCATACCTATGGCCTGCCGATCACCATGACCAATTGCTCCAACAATTATGGGCCCTATCACTTCCCCGAAAAGCTGATCCCCCTGATGATTGTCAAGGCGCTGGCGGGGGAGCCCCTGCCCGTCTACGGGCGCGGCGAGAATATCCGCGATTGGCTCTATGTGGACGATCATGCCCGCGCGATCCAACTCGTCTTTGAAAAGGCGGCGCCAGGATCGACCTATAATGTGGGCGGGCGCGCCGAGCGCAAGAACATGGATGTGGTGCAAGGGGTCTGCGCCGCCCTCGACCGCCTTCGCCCACGCGCCGACGGCAAGGCCTATGCGGAGCAGATTTCATTCGTGACCGACCGACCCGGCCATGATTTCCGTTACGCGATCGACTGCAGCCGCATTGAAGCGGAGTTGGGCTGGGCACAGACCGAAACCTTCGAAACCGGCCTGTCGAAAACCGTCGCATGGTTCCTCGAGAATGAGGCCTGGTGGCGCGCCATTCTTGCGCGCCAATATGCGGGCGAGCGGCTGGGATTGAAGCAACCATGAGAGAGGTGCTGGTCACCGGCGGTTCCGGACAGGTCGGCGGGGCGCTTCTGGCGCTCCCCCCTGAGCAAGGCTTCCGTTTTGTCGGACTGGACCGGGACGCGCTCGATCTTTCGAACCCTCAGACTTTCGCAGGCGTTCTGGCCTCCCGTCCCTGGGCGGCCATCATCAACGCCGCCGCCTATACGGCGGTCGACAAGGCCGAGACCGAGGTCGAGGAGGCCTGGCGGGTCAACGCCCTGGCGCCGGCCTGTCTGGCCCGGCAAGTGGCCCTGGCCGGGATCCCCCTGGTGCATGTCTCGACCGATTATGTGTTTTCCGGCGCCAGCGCCCGCCCCTATGTCGAGGATGATCCGGTGGCGCCTTTAGGGGTCTATGGCGCCAGCAAGGAGGGCGGAGAACAGGGCGTTCGCACCGCTGGCGGGCGCGCTGTGATCGTGCGCACCTCCTGGGTGGTCAGCCCCTGGCGCGCCAATTTCCTGAAGACCATGCTGCGCCTTGGCGCAGAGCGCGATGTTCTGCGCGTCGTCGCCGATCAGCAGGGCGCGCCGACCTCCGCCGCTGATCTGGCCTCCGCGCTGGCGACCATCGCGCGCACGCTGATCAATGATCCGGCGGCGCCCACGGGAACGTTTCATTTCTCCAATGCCGGGGTCACCACCTGGGCGGATTTCGCCACCGAGATCTTCCGCCTCTGCGCCGCACGCGGGGGCCCGAGCGCGCGCGTCGAGCCGGTCTCGACAGCGCAGTACCCCACCCCGGCCCGCCGCCCCGCCTACTCCCTTCTCTCGACAGAGCGGATCGAGCGCCTCTATGGCCGCTCGCCGCGCCCCTGGCAGGCCGCCATCAGCGACATCATCGACGAACTCATCCCATCGAGGACCCCATGAAAGGCATCATCCTGGCCGGGGGCTCAGGCTCGCGCCTGCATCCAGCGACCCTCGCCGTCAACAAGCAACTTCTGCCCATCTACGACAAACCGATGATCTATTATCCCCTGTCGGTTCTGATGATGGCCGGGATCAGGGAGATCCTCATCATCTCCTCCCCGGAATATCTGGCCAATTACCAGAACCTGTTCGACGATGGCTCGGCCTGGGGCGTCGAGATTTCCTATGCAGTGCAACCGCGCCCTGAGGGGCTGGCGCAGGCCTTCATCATCGGCGCCGACTTCGTGGGAACGGACTCAGCGGCGCTGATTCTGGGCGACAACGTCTTCTACGGCGCGAATCTTGGCGCAAAACTCAAGCACGCGGCGGCGAAGACGAGGGGCGCCACGGTTTTCGCCTACCATGTGGAGGATCCCGAGCGTTATGGCGTCGTGAGCTTCGACGGGGCGGGACGCGCCGTCGATCTCGCGGAAAAGCCGAAGAACCCGAAGTCACCCTGGGCGGTGACGGGCCTCTATTTCTACGACAACCGCGTTCTGGAGATCGCCGCCGCCGTGAAGCCCTCCGAGCGCGGCGAACTGGAGATCACCGACGTCAACCGCGCCTATCTGGAGATGGGAGAGCTTGAGGTTGAACGCCTGGGGCGCGGCTACGCCTGGCTCGACACCGGCACCCATGACTCCCTGCTGGAAGCGAGCGAATTCGTGCGCACGATCCAGAAGCGGCAGGGCCTGCAGGTCGCCTGTCTGGAGGAAATCGCTTTCGAACAGGGCTTCATCAATGCGGCGCAAGTCCGGGCGCGCGGCGAACTCTTCGGCAAGACCGCCTATGGGCAATATCTCCTGCGATTAATCAGGGAAAAGGCGGACAGAGGCGTTTGAACGCCAGGGCGCAGACGGAGATCTGTTCCCACTGCAAAAGCAAATGGCGCCAAGCCGCTCCCTTGGGAGCGGCCCGACGCCAGTCTTGCAAGACGCCAGCAGACGGATCGCGTCACTTCTTGAAATGCGGCATCACCTCGGAGGCGAACATGTCCATATTGCGCTTCGTCAACTCATCCGAGAGCGTGCCGAACTGCAGCATGGTGACGAGGCTGTTGACGCCCGTGCGGTCGACCATTTCACTGATCTTCTGGCGCACGGTCTTGGCGCTGCCGATCAGCGCCGTGCCGCTGGCGATGAGCATGTCGGCGGTAGGGCGCACCTTGCCCAGCGACGAGCGCAGCTTCATGGTCTGCTTCATCGAGGACATGGAGGTGTAGCCCGGCGGCAGCAGCATCTCCCAGGGGTTGGGCAGATAGTCGCCGAACAGGGTCTCGATGGCCTTGCCCGCCTCTTCCTTCGCCTTTTCGTCGGTGTCCGCCACATAGACTGGCACGGCCCACCCCAGCTGATCGCCGGAGCATTCGTAGCCGAATTCCGTGCACTGGTTGCGATAGGCCGTGAGGTAGCGCGTCACCAGCTCGGTCGAAGAGAAGGTCACGAGGAACTGGTACTTGCGGCTGGGGTCAGCGGCCCACTTCACCGTCTCCGAGGAGCCCTGCGACGGGATCCAGATGGGCGGGCGCGGCTGCTGATAGGGGCGCGGCCAGCAGTTCACATATTTGAAGTTGTAGTGCTCGCCTTCGAATTCGAAGGGTCCGGAGCGGGTCCATGCCTGCACGATGAGATCGTGCGCCTCGTGGAAGCGCTCGTGGGAGAAGACCGGATTGGTCCCGGTCGAGTGATATTCCGTGCCGATGCCGCGCACGAAGCCGGCGATCATGCGCCCGCGCGACATATTGTCGAGCATGGCCATTTCTTCGGCGATGAAGAGCGGGTTGTTGGTGAGGGGCAGCGCCCGGCCCAGCACCGCGATCTTGACCCGCTTGGTGCGCTGGATAAGGGCGCTGGCGATGAGGTTGGGCGCGGGCATGATGCCATAGGCGGTCTGATGGTGCTCGTTGACGGCGATGGCGTCGAAGCCCAGATCCTCGGCGCGCGTCAGCAGGCTGATGTGGGACTCATATTCATCCGCGCCCTTGACGGGGTCATAGAGGCTGTTGGGCAGCACGACCCAGGCGGATCTTTCCTTGTGCCGCGCCTCCATATCGAGGGGGCGGTAGGGCATGAGGGTGAAACCGGTGAAATGCATGGTCTTAGCTCCTCGCGAGGAATGAGAGGATCGTGGCGGCGCAGGCGTCGCCCTTGTCAGCCGTCACGGCATGGCCGCACTCGGGGATGATCTCCACCCTCACATCAGGTACGCCCGCCTTCCAGGCGTCGGCGTAGACGGATGGTAAAAGCTTGTCATTGGCGCCCCAAATCACCTGGGTGGGCACGCTGATGCGGTGCAGCCAGCGCGCCAGCGCCGGATTGAGCCAGCGCGGCTCCCAGCCCAGACGCGCCGCCATGAAGCGGTTGGCGAGCGCCCGGTCATTATCCTCATCGGAGGGCGTCATGGCCAGGATCGCCTCGGCGATCTTCTGGTTATGGAACATGTTGCGCACGCTCTCTTCAGCCGACCAGATGAAATTGTCGCCGCTGGGCGCGCCCTTCACGCGCAGGCCCGCCGGGGCGATGAGCGTGAGATCGAGGATCTGCGTGCAATTGCGGGTGGCCAGCTCCGCCGCCGTCCAGCCACCGAGCGAATGGCCGACGAGGTGGACTTTACCGATGCCCAACCCATCGAGAAAATCGAGGTAATACATCGCCATATCGCCGATGTTGCGGATCCAGTCCGGCGTAGCCGTGTCGCCAAAGCCCGGATGCTCGGGGATGATGACGTCATATTGCGCCGCCAGCTTGTCGAAGAACGGCGTCCACACGGGCAGGCCGCCCGCCGAATGCAGGAACAGCAAGGGCGCGCCCGCGCCCGCCCGCATCATCCTGACGTCCAGATCTCTTACCTTGTGCCGAGTGATTGGCGGCGCCATGGCGCGTTCCTCCTGTAATTTCTCTGCGTGACACTTAAGCTTTGGGGGGCTTGGGGATCAAGCCTCGCATCGAATACGCCGCAGAGGCGACAGGCCCCTGCGGCGCTTTTTACCCTTGCCTCAATCGCGAGGTCAGGCTGCCTCGAAGAACTGCGCCTGGGCCTGGCGGGCCTTGAGGCGCGGCATGACTTCGCTGGCGAAGAGACGCATGCTGTCGCAGGTGTCCTCGGCGCCCAGATGCCCGCCCTGAGACATCATCAGGAGATTGCCCAGACCGCCGATGCCATCGGTGAAGGCGCAGATCTGGTTGAAGACCTGATCGGGCGTGCCCGCAAAGGCGATGCCGCATTCGATGAAGTCATCGAGGGAGGCGGTCGAAAGCTCGACGGGCCTGCCCTTCGGCGTCATCAGCGTGCGGAAGGCGCGCGGATTGGGCGAGCGCGCCGAGCGCATGGCCGCCTCCACCGTGAAATAGCCCGGCGGCTTGTTGAAGGGATCGGCGACCTGGGCGTTGGTTCGCAGATAGTCCGCAATAAGATCGCAGCGACGACGCCCCTCCGCCTCGTTGGAGGCGACGCCACACATGGCCAGATAAGCGAAGCGATCCACCGGCACCTGCGAGCCATGGCCAGCCGCCTGATAGCCCTGGGCATAGGCCTTGTGCAGCTTCACGGTCTCCGCGATGCCGCCCATGAAGCTCGCCATCACATGGCCGCGCTGGCCGATCTCCACCGCATTGGCGGGGGTGGCCGTCGAAATCCACATGGGCGGCAGGGGCTGCTGATAGGGACGCGGCCAGAGGTTGATGTTGCGGTAATGGAAGTAATCCCCTTCAAAACTGAAGGGTCCCGTCGTCGTGGTCATGGCCTTCACGATGAGGTCATGGGCTTCCCAGAAGCGCGACATCAGGGACACCGCATTGGAATTGGCGGGCTCGATGTCATAGGGCACGCCCTTGATCATGCCGAATTCCAGACGGCCCTTGGAGATCACGTCGATCATCGACATTTCCTCGGCGACCCGGATGGGATCGGGACGATTGCCGATGGGCACGCCCAGCACCAGCAGACGCGCCCGCTTGGTGACCCGCGCCAGAATGGACAGGATCACCGAAGCCGAAGCGGTCAGGCAGGTGGCGGTCGAATGATGCTCGTTGAGCATGATGTCGAAGCCCAGCTCATCGGCCAGCATCCACTCGTCGATGTAGCGGTTGTAGAGCCGATGCGCCACGTCAGGATCGCAGATCTCGTTGGGCAAGGTGATGCGCAGCGAGGGACGCTCCGCGCCCCAGGCGTCCGGATAGGGTTCTTCGGAGAAATGATAGATGCGCATGGGATGATGACCCTGTTCTAGCGATGAGCGTTCGAAAAGGAGAGAAGCGCGTCTAGCACCGCTTGCGGCTGCTCGACCTGCGGCGCATGGGCCGCGTTTGCGATTTCGGTGAAGCTGGCGCCGGGCACACGGCTGGCGAAGGCGCGGCCATAGGCGGGCGAGACGATCTGATCCTGCGCGCCCCAGATGAACTGGGTGGGCGCTGCGATGCGGTGCAGACGGGACAGCAGCTTGGGGTCATGCAGGAAGGGCGACCAGCCATAGCGCGCCAGACCCTCGCGGGCGCGCATGCGGCGGGCGAGCTCCTCGTCGGAAATCTTCTTCACATCCGCCTCGAAGATCGAGGGGTCCACATAGGTCCGGGCCCGAAGCTCCGCATCGGGCAAGCCGAAGAG
>CAMDOY010000234.1 GCA_945903655.1 Rhizobium sp. Q54
GAATTTGATCCCGGTGCGCATGACACCCAATCGCACGGTTCAGCAGCGCGGGGAATCCCAAAAATGGACACATCTGTCAGGCGTTATCCACTAGGTTACCCACAGACCAAAACCCGCCTAAACCGTCTCATAAGAATAGTGCTTTACACGAGACAGCCGAAATCTCACTATGTCCTATATTTATGAGACAGAAGATCGGCATGCTTGTAGGATAGGGCCATTCGCCAGGCTCTCCTCAACAATCCTCCGCTTATCCTCAACGCTCCAGGATCTGCGTTTACGCCGCGCAGGCGCCCAATCACCACCATTGATCAAAGACATCGCGCAAGTGTCCGCTTCTAACAAGTGGACACGATCATCGAGCCACTCTTGCGATATCTATCCAAGTCCTCGCCTCTTAAAGCTAGGCGGCCCTCGGCGGAGGGATACGTATTCACCCATGGCCCAGAGCAACAACTTCATGAAGATCGACGGTGGCGCGGGTTAAGACAAGATCGAGCTGCATGATGGCGTCAGTTTCGATTTGTCGCGGTTCGCGACCAAGGTCGTCAATCTGGAGAAAATCGACCTGGCGACAGACCTCGGCCACAATGAAACGAGCGTCTCCTCAGCCTCCGTACTGGCCTCTGGCGGTCAGATGACCCAGGGTGCCGCGATCTTCGCACATAGCCTGACCATCGAAGGCGCCGCCAACGACACCCTCCATCTGCGTGTCGCGGATGGAGGGACCACTGACGCGACGGCGCATTCTGTGGGCTATGACTTGTACAAGACCGCGAACGACGCCCACTTGTTGGTCAATCATTTGGTGCAGGTCCAGTTCGACCTCGTGGCTTGAACTGCAGGCGACGGTCGCATGTCAGCGTCCGTCGCCCCTATCTCTTGCCTGCCGCCCGGAGGACGGGCGCCAAAACCGCGTCTCGCATCGAGGCGAAAACGCGGCGTGGAATGGACACGGGGAACCCTTGTCCTAGAGGCCGAACAGCTTCTCCGCATTGCCATGGGCGATGCGATCCCTGTCCGCCTGGCTGACCGGAATCTGATCGAGAAAGGCGCGCGCCTGAGGCATGGACTGATAGGGATAGTCCGCCGAGAACATCATGCGGTCGACCCCGCCCAGTTCCAGAAAGAGGTTGAGGAAGGTCGACTGAAAGTTCATGCCGGAAAAGGTGTAGTGCACGTTGTTGCGCAGATACCACTGGATCGGATGTTTCAGTTTCGTCACATGCTGGGGCAGGATGTCCAGCCGCTGGAAGAAAAATGGCAGGCCCTCGCCCATATGGCCGATGACGAATTGCAGATTGGGAAACTGATCAAACACCCCGCCGCAGATCACGCGAATCATATGAACCGCTGTTTCGATATGCCATCCCCAGGCGCCGCCCGAGAGCATGTCCGTCACCATCGGCGCAAAGCCGCCATAGGACACGTCGATCACCTGTTGCGGGGGCGGCGTGGGATGCAGATAGATAGGCGCGTTGAGCGCCTCCGCCGCCTCCAGGATCGGCCAATAGAACTTGTTGTCGAGATAACGGCCCCGGTTATGACCATTGATAACAATGCCCTTGAAACCCGGCTGCTTCATGCGGCGTTCCAGCTCCGCAACGGCCTGTTGTGGCGCGCTCGTGGGCAAGGCGACGAAGCCGGTGAAGCGGGTGGGATGGCGGTTGATGGCCTCCGCGAGATAGTCATTCGTCAGGCGCGCCATGGTGACGGCGTCATCGGGCTCCATCTGTTCGACGCCAGGGGCTGAGAGCGACAACATCTGCATGTCGATGCCCGCCGCATCCATCTCCGATATGCGCAAGGCGTCCACATCGCAAAGCCTGTCCATCACCGACAGATAGCGCCCGCCCATCTGCTCGGCGCGATCTCTGACGAAACGGGCGGGCCCGTCGAAAAAAGCCGGCGTTGCAAAATGTTCTTCCAGTGTGATCGTGCGCATGAACTGTTTCCTCCGATGATGATGCCCGTTTGTGTCGCCCCGTTTTCAGTCAGGGCCCGATTTTCCCTGCTTTCAACCCAATGAATTCAGCTGTGCGCCGGATCTCTTCCATCTGCCCCGCGATGGACTTCTGAAACAGGGCGGCGCCCCCGGGCGCGACCATCTGCCCCGTCGCCTCGATGCGCTGCTTGATGACGGGATCATTGGCCGCCCACACGACATCTTCACCGATCCTGACACGCACCTCCTGCGGTAGAAGCTCTGTACAGAACAGGCCGGCCAGCCCTTCGTAGGACATGGAGGAAAACCCCTGCTCGTCGCAGGTCGCCACCCCCTGCAGGCCCGAAAATCTGTCACTATTGGTGACCGCGATCACCCGAACGGTCCCCCCTTCGACCGCCGGCTGGACCACCGCATAGGCGGAGGAGATGAACTGAATGCGCCCGGACGATGTGTCCGCCACCGCATCCACGATATTGCGATAGGGAACTTTCGTGATGTCGAGCTTTTCTGCTTTCACGAATCTATCGAAGGTGATTTCGGACACGCCGGGGACCAGCGCAGCATTGAGCCTGCCCGGATTATCTCTCGCCCATTTCACAAATTCCGCCATGGTCTTCACCGGGCTTGAGGCGGGCACGGCGACCACGGCGATGGTCACCGTCGCCTGCGCCACGGGCAGGATGTCGCGAATGAAATGATAGGGAACCACATCCATCTGATAGGGATGCACCGTGAAGGTCGCCGCAGCGCCATAAAACAAAGTGTGATTGTCGTTGGCGGTTAGAAAGGCGTTGATCGCCGTGAGGCCATTGCCCCCGGGCCGGTTCTCGATGATGACCGGCTTGCCCCAGAACTGCTGCAATCTTTCGCCTATCAATCGCGCCCCGATGTCTGCGCCAGAACCGGCGCCAAGCGGCACGATGAATTTGACGGCGCGCTCCGGCCATGAGGACTGCGCGCGCGCCAGCCCCCCAAGCGGTAGCGAGGCGACCCCTGCAATGACCGCCCGCCGATTCACGTTGCGGACAGTCGCAGGATTTCTGTGAGCGTCGAAACGCTGCATGGTTCCCTCCCCTTTTTTCCGGGCCCGCATACACTGAAAACCCATGCATAGCCCAAGGCGCGGCGCGGCTTTTTGAGCGTCGGCCCCTGCAGGCTAGCAGGGCTGCGCCGCCCTTGTCCAGAACCCGCGCACGCCGCTCCTCCGCGGCCCCGCGCCCCACGGAACAGCCGCGAACCAGAGCCCTGGCCGCAGGGCGAAGGCGAGCTTGATGGTCTCCATGACGCCGCTGGGCCCCACATGCCCGTGGCCGCCATCAAACTGGCAGACCTCGCCGCTGTCCGCCAACGTGGGGTAACAAGGCTGGCTTTTTAAAGCCTTCGCCGGTTATCCGATCTACCAGTGGCGATACTAAAATCGGGCAAAGTTAGATTAGTTTGGAGGTATCTGAATCAGGTCAGCGAGTTGTGATGTACTCAACGGTTGATAAAGAAATTTTTGGCGAATCGCTCCTGCAATGAGAGCGTCAATCCCCCCCCCCCACTTTCAGATGGTCAGCAGAGGAACGGGGGTGGAAATCGTAGGCTGCCCGACGAGATAGACCTCGAGGACCTCTGTGCGATTGGCGGTGCAGGATTCCATGCGCTCGCGGGTGATGTCTTTCTATAAGGTCATTTATCGCGGTACGCCCGCTTTTGGCGCGCTGTTTTTCGGGAGCCTTGCGGAATTCGTGGGGCTGCGCTGGCGGGGGGCGTCTGCCTCATCACGGCCATCGTTCTGTGGAGGCGGCTGGGTTCGATGGATGGCGCCTTTGAGCCGAGGCGTTAGAGGCTGGCGCCATGGCCCGCAAGCGTTCTGCAAAAGACAAAGGAGGCTGACGCAGGCGCCAGCCTCCTTGAACACCTGCTATGGGGCGGATCATACGGCGATGCGGATATCCACGAGCTTGTCGAATGTGCTTTCGGACTTGATCAGGCCCCATTCCACCATCCAGTCATGGGTGCGCTCGAACTCCGCGGGCGCATAGGGCTCGGGATAGTTGTAGCGCAGGCGCGGCAGGTGCAGGTCGGCGGCGGTCAGGCCGTATTCCGCAGGCACTTCGTTGACAAGGTGATGCAGCCAGGGCGTGATGTCCTGATTGATCTTGTCGACGGCCTTGATATGGGCGCGGTGCAGGCCGGTGAAAATCTCCGCATCGACGGATGTGTCGGCGACTTCGAGGCCATTGTAATAGGCTTCGGTGATGACCTTCATGCCCATCTTCTCGGCCAGGGAAATCCACGGCTCCATCACGGCGGCGGCTTTCACCGTGCCGTCCAGAACTGCCTTGAAGCGCTGGTTGGGCACGCCGATGTGAACGGTCTTGACCTCATCCTTGGTCATGAAACCTGCAAGCATGCCAAGCGTGATATAGTGCGAGCCCGCGTGGTAATTCACGGCGACTTCGACGCCCGCCAGATCCTGCGGCACATTATAGGGCGAGTCCTTGCGCACAATGATGGCCTGGGTGGAGACCGCCGCGCGCTTGGTGATGACCTTGGCACCCGCGCAGGTGTCCTGCGTGCGGCGCATCTGGCCCCATTCGCAGGCGTGATAGACGGAAAACTCGCCCTTCTCGATGCCCTCATGCCAGAGGAAGGATTGCACGGCCGTGTGCTGCTGAACCGGCGCGCCCGCCGCTGCGATCATCTGCTTGCGCTTCTCGGGGAGCACGAGGTGAACATCGATGCCCTCCTGCTCGAAATAGCCTTCCGCCTTGGCCACGATATCGGGCAGCGAGAAGACGGCGTTGTTCAGTTCCACGCGCGTTGTCTTGAGTTGCTTCGCCATAGGTCCCTCCGTTTCGAAACAGGCTTGCGCCCGGTTTGTTGTTGGTGACTTTGTCCCATTTTCGCTGACTTCCTGTCACCGGTCAGTCCGCTTTCAGGTTGATAGACCGGATCACCGGCGTCCAGCGGGCGATCTCGTCCTCGATGAATTTGGCCGCCTTTGCGGGTGTGTCCTCGCTCGAGACCTCCAGGCCCGCCTTGTCATAGACTTCGCGAAGTTCCGCATTCGCCATCGCCTTGCGCGTGGCCTCCCCAAGCTGGGCGATAATGGAGTCTGGCGTGCCTGCGGGCGCGAAGAGACCGGCGAAGTTCACCGCCACCATCCCCGGCACGCCCGCTTCGACCGCTGTTTCGATCTCAGGCGCCCCGGCGTTGCGGGCGGCGGAGGTCACGGCGAGGATCCGGATGTTGCCTGCCTTGTGCAGGGCGATCAGCTGGCCGCTGACGTTCAGAAAGGCCAGCTTGATCTGCCCCGCCGCCAGGTCCGTGATCGCCGGGCCGCCGCCGCGATAGGGAACGTGCTGGATGCTCTGATCTTTGATCAGGGATTTGAACAGTTCCGCCCCCAGATGGGTGGCCGAGCCCACGCCAGCCGAGCCATAGGAGAGCGCCCCTGGATTGGCTTTTGCGAAGTCGAGCAGTTCCTTCAGCGACTTCACCGGGAGAGAGGGATGCGTGGTGATGGCCAGACCGCTCACCGAGAGGATCGATACGGGTTTGAAATCCTTGATCGGATCAAAGGTTTTGGTGGGTGTGATGAGGGGGCCGACGAGATGCGTCGCGCCGCTGCCCAGCAGAAGTGTGTAGCCATCGGGCTCGGCCCGCGCCACTGCGGTTCCGCCAATCATCCCGCCTGCGCCGCCGCGGTTCTCGATCACCATATTGCCGAGGATATTGCTGAACTTTTCGGCGAAGGGGCGGGCGACCGCGTCATTCACGCCCCCTGGCGGGAAGGGGACAATGAGCTTGATCGGCTGGTTCGGATAGGACTGCGCCAGCGCAGACGTCGCCAGGCTGATCGTCAGCACAGGCGTTGCAAGGAGCGCGATCGCTCGCGCAAGCCATTTCGTCATTGCTTCCCCCCCGGGTGTCATTGCGCCGCCCCTTTGTTTGGGCTGAACATAGCAGGAAGGCGAGGCTCTGTCAGGCGCATGTCGCGAGCACATGATATGTCCGGTTTAGGTAGCACCTTCCGGAGCTTGCGCGGCGTTTTCGAGGAGCGCCCGGAGGACGGGCTGATCGACCGTCGCCGAGGGCGGGTAATACCAATTCCCATTGATCAGTACCCATGCGCCCATTCGCGTAGGCCGATGGACATGATGCGCCAAGGCTGATCCATGAGCTTGTTCCAGGCATCGCAGCAGTGATCGACAATATCTGCGTAGGATTTGAACACGCGGTTCGATAACCAGTTGTCGCG
>CAMDOY010000235.1 GCA_945903655.1 Rhizobium sp. Q54
AGCGCCGTGATGGCGCCGCCGCCCGAGCCATGGGCGATGGCCTGATCGAGGATCGACAGCGCGTCACGCACCGAACCCTCGGCGGCGCGGGCGATCAGGGCGAGAGCGTCGCGCTCGATGTCCACCTGCTCCTTTGCGCAGATACCCGCCAGATGGTTGATCAGCACGTCGGGCTCGATGCGGCGCAGATCGAAGCGCTGGCAGCGCGAGCGCACGGTGACCGGCACCTTCTCGATTTCGGTGGTGGCGAAGAGGAATTTCACATGTTCGGGCGGCTCCTCCAGGGTCTTCAACAGGGCGTTGAAGGCATTCTTGGAGAGCATGTGCACTTCGTCGATGATATAGACCTTGGTGCGCGCCATCACCGGGCGAAAGCGCGCGTTCTCGATGATCTCGCGCACATCGTCCACGCCAGTGTGGGACGCCGCGTCCATCTCGATCACATCAATGTGACGGCTCTCGATGATCGCCTGGCAATGGGCGCCCAGCTCGGGCATCTCGATGGTGGGCCTGGTGACGGCGGGATGGCCATCGCGCGCGGGCAATTCGTAATTGAAGGCGCGCGCCAGAATGCGGGCGGTGGTGGTCTTGCCCACCCCGCGCACGCCGGTCAGCAGATAGGCCTGATGGATGCGGTTGAGGTCGAAGGCGTTCGAGAGGGTCCGGACCATGGCCTCCTGGCCGATCAGATCCTCGAAGCTGGACGGGCGATATTTGCGCGCGAGCACCCTGTAAGCGGCAGGGGGCTGGGCGGCAGGGGGCGCGGCCATGCCGAGGTCGAGGCCCAGCGAGGGCTCTTCGACTCCACCACCGGCGGCGGCCTCGTGCTGTCGCTCATCGGTCATGTGGCGCCGTTCAATGGCCGGCCCCGAAAGGGGGCGCGGCGTGAAAGGTGGGAGGCTGGACAGAGACCCGCCCGGTCTCGTTAGGGCTGCTTCCTTCCGGACCTGACCCGGTTGGCGAGTGGAACGTCCACCGCCAACCTCCCGATCCCTATGTGGACCAGACAGGCGCATTTCGCAAGCGGGCGGCGCAGCTTTTTGGCGGGGCGATCACACCTGATGGAAATCCCGATACCAGGCGACGAAGCGCCCGATCCCCAACTCAAGGGGCGTCGAGGGGCGGAAACCCACGGCCCGCTCCAGCGCCTCGATATCGGCATAGGTGGAGGGCACGTCGCCGGGCTGCATGGGCAGCAGGATCTTTTTCGCCTCGCGGCCCAGCGCCCGCTCCAGAATGGCGATCATGTCCAGCAGGGCGACCGGCTCGTTGTTGCCGATATTGTAGACCCGCCAGGGCGCGGTGCTGGAGCCGGGATCCGGCGCCGCCCCGCTCCAGGCGGGGTCGGGCGTCGCGGGCTGGGCGAGGGTACGCAGGACGCCTTCCACGATGTCGTCGATATAGGTGAAGTCCCGCTTCACCTGGCCGTGGTTGTAGACGTCGATGGGCTCTCCCGCGAGAATCGCTCGGGTGAAGAGAAACAGCGCCATATCCGGCCGCCCCCAGGGCCCATAGACCGTGAAGAACCGCAGGCCGGTGGTGGGCAATCCGTGGAGGTGGCTGTAGGCGTGGGCGACGAGTTCGTTGCTCTTCTTGGTCGCCGCATAGAGCGACAGGGGATGATCGACTGAATCAGACACCGAATAGGGCTGGCGCGTGTTCGCCCCATAGACCGAGCTTGAAGAGGCATAGACCAGATGCCGCACCCCGAAGGCCCGGCTGTTTTCGATGATCTGGAAAAAGCCCACAAGATTGGCGCTGATATAGTCCTGCGGCGCCTTCAGGGAATGGCGCACCCCCGCCTGCGCCGCCAGATGGGCCACGAAGCCGGGCCTGTGGGTCTCGAACAAGAGCCGCACCGCTTCCCCGTCCGCGAGATCGCCTCTGGTGAAGGCGAAGCCGGGAAATTGCCGCAGTTGGGCGAGCCGGGCCTCCTTCAAGGCGACGTCATAATAGGCGTTCAGATTGTCGAAGCCCACGATCTGGCAGCCCGCTTCGAGCAGGCGGCGCGCGAGGTGAAAGCCGATGAACCCGGCTGCGCCCGTCACCAGAATGGGCGCCTGCCGCAGGGTTTCGATGGCCGCCTGGGTCGCCTGTTGGTGCGCGTCCTGAGTGCTCATGGCGTCGATCCCCGTTGTCGGCCTGCGTGTAGGGGCAAAGGGCATCGCGATCAATATCCACAGACCCGCTGATTCATGGGCGCAGGCGCGGGAGCGTGATATGCAGGATGCACAGAACCGGAGCCATTTTCATGAGCGACCCTTTTATCGATGAACTTTCCGCCGTGGTCGGCTTTTCAGGCAACCCGCTGGATCGCCTCTCGGAGAAGCGCGACGATGCGCAGGCTCTGGCCGAGCTGGCGGCGCATGCACAGGCCCGCAGCCTCGTTTTTGTCTCGGACACCCCGGTGCTGAAGCAGCGGGGCGACGCGCTCGACGCCTTTTTCAACCTCGCCGAGGTGGAGGCCCTGGGCGCTCGCGATGAGCAGGCCCTGCTCGGCCAAACCCCCGAGGGGCCGATGTTCGCCACCCTGCTGCGGCCTGACGTCGCCCGGCGGGTTGAGCCCAACGGCGCCCTCGTGCTGCCGGGGCGCGAGGATCTCGCCCTCATCGATCTGCGCAGCCTCGCGGCCAAGGCCCTGCTGCCTCGGCCCACCATCGCCATGATGGCGCAAGGCAAGAGCCTGCTCTTCTGGCACGCCAAACACCGCTTCTGCTCCCAGTGCGGCGCGCCCAGCACGGTTTCGTCCGCGGGCTGGAAGCGTGAATGCGCAGCCTGCAAGGCGCAGCATTTCCCCCGCACCGATCCGGTGGTCATCATGCTGGTGGTGCATGGCGACCGCTGCCTGCTGGGCCGTCAGGCCCGCTTCGCGCCGGGCATGTACTCGGCCCTGGCGGGTTTTCTGGAGCCGGGCGAGACCATCGAGGAGGCGGTGCGCCGCGAGGTCATGGAAGAGGCGGGCGTACGCGTCGGCCGCGTGACCTACATGGCCTCCCAGCCCTGGCCCTTTCCAGCCACGCTCATGATCGGCTGTCTCGCGGAAGCCCTGACAGAGGAGGTCATCGTGGACTATAGCGAGCTTGAGGACGCCCGCTGGTTCAGCCGCGCGGAGGTTCAGGATATGGTCGGCGGCGCTCCTGAAAATGGGGGGCCCAATGGTCTTGGCGCGCCCCAGCCCATCGCCATCGCGCGGTCCTTGATGCGCGCCTGGGCCTTTGCATAGGAGCGGCGCCCGGGTCCAAAGATGATTGAATGATCACTTTTTTAACCCAAGATAGAAAGTATTTAATCACTTTCTATCATTAGATAAATATCATTTGATAGAGATATCTGCCGCATTAAAAAATAATCGAAAAAAATAAATCCTCTGTTGCCGTAGCTGTTATCCGGGGTTACTTACGAACTCGTGATCACTTTTTCCCGTCGATCAATCAGCGCGTTTCCAGACCTGAACGCGGCTCGGAACAGAAAATGACCTCTGAAACAGCGAATGCTGCAGCAAAAGCCTCTCCCGAAGGTCCGGAGGAAAAGCTTGCCCCGCGCCAGAGGGCGAAGCGACTGCCAGCCGCCGAGCGCAAGGCCATCATACTACATGAGGCCGCCTTGTTTTTCTCAAAAGAGGGCTTCGCCGCATCGACCCGGGACCTTGCAGATCAACTGGGTGTAAGGCAAGCTTTACTATATAAGTACTTTCCATCCAAAGAAGCTCTACTTGACGAAGTATTCGAGAAGGCTTTCTCCCTGCATTGGGCCATGGCCTGGTCCAAGGTTCTCTTCGACCAGTCCCAGAGCCTGGAAGACCGGTTGACCCATTGCTACGCAGCGCAACTGGACACGGAAGACGGCATAGCTCTGCGACTCTTTCTGCGCGCAGCGCTGGATGGGTTGCTTCTGCCCGGCCGCAGGCTGGACCTTGTGAAGGAAAAGCTTGTGCTGCCCGTGATCGAGGAATTGCGTCGGGAAGCGAATTTGCCTGGGTTGGATGCGCAGCCACTCACGATCGGGGAATTTGAACTGTTCATGGTTCTTCATTCTTCCATCATCTTCTACGCCATGCGCACCTATATTTACGGCGGGCCCATGACTGAAGACATGCGGGCTGTGGTCCGTCTCTATGTCTCCACCTTCCTGAAGGGCGCCCGCGCGGGCCTGCCGTCCCTGCATGGGTCGGAGGCTCCCGCCAGCCTCAAGCTCCCGCTCCCCCAGAAATACGCCGTCGCCTGATCGCAGGCGCGGGCGCGGGGTTATGCAGTTTCGATCAATTCTTCTGAATTGGGTTGACGCTGCCCCCGCCGGGCTTCTAAATCAGCCTCGACTGAGAACCTTCGCCGCGTGATACGGGCTTCCACCTGTGGCGTCGTGGGCGCCCGGGTATGAGGATTGCGATGATTCGTATGATGACCGGTCTGTGTAGCGACCTTCCCCAAGCCTCCTTGCGGACCCGTCTGACCGTCGTTTTCAGCCTCCTGATCCTCGGCAACGCTCTCGCCTGGGGGCTTGCCTTCGCGTCTTTCCACGATGAGCCGGTTCTGCTGGGCACGGCCTTTCTCGCCTATGTGCTGGGCCTGCGCCACGCCATCGATCCCGATCACATCGCCGCCATCGACAATGTCACGCGCAAGCTCATGCAGGATGGGCAGCAGCCCGTCACCACCGGGCTCTGGTTCGCGCTGGGCCATTCCACCATCGTGGTGGTCGCGGCGGGCCTGCTGGCGCTCACCGCCGCCGCGCTGCAGGACCAGTTCGAGGCTTTCAAGAGCGTCGGGGGCCTCATCGGCGTTTCGGTTTCGGCGGGCTTTCTCATTCTGATCGGCTGCTTCAACCTGACCATCCTCATCGATGTCTGGCGCAGCTTTCAAAAGGCCCGGCGCACCGGCCGCATCAACGAAGAGGACACCAATGCGCTGCTGGCGCGGCGGGGCTTTCTGGCGCGCATCCTGCGCCCGCTTTTCGCGCTGATTTCCAAGCCCTGGCACATGTATCCCCTGGGCTTCCTCTTTGCGCTGGGTTTTGACACCGCCACCGAGATCGCCCTTTTCGGCATCGCGGCGGGGACCGCCTCCAATGGCGTCTCCCTTCTCGACATCATGTGTTTTCCCCTGCTCTTCACGGCGGGCATGGCGCTGGCCGATACGGCGGATGGGGTCTTGATGCTCAGGGCCTATGGCTGGGCCTTCGTGAAGCCCATGCGCAAGCTTTTCTACAATCTGGCGATCACCTTGATGTCGGTGCTGGTCGCCTTTTTCGTCGGCGGGCTGGAGGCGCTCGGCCTGATCGGGGAGCGCCTGGGGCTGCAGGGCTGGTTCTGGGACCTGGTGGCGAGCGCCAACGATCAGATGGGTTTCTTCGGCTTCATCATCGTGGGCGTCTTCGCTGGCGCCTGGGCGCTCTCGGTCCTCGTCTATCGCCTTGGCGGCTATGACAATATGGACATCAAGGCCGAAGCCTGATCACTCCGCCGCCTTCTGCGTCTCCAGACGGAAGGGATGGGCGGGATAGACGCCCAGAATCTTCACCTCGCGAGAGAAGAATTCCAGCTCCTCCAGCGCGCGGCGCAGTGGCGGATCTTCCGGGTGGCCGTCCACATCGGCGAGGAACTGGGTCGCGGCGAATTCGCCGTTCACCATGTAGCTTTCCAGCTTGGACATGTTCACGCCATTGGTGGCGAAGCCGCCGAGCGCCTTGTAAAGGGCGGCGGGCACATTGCGCACGCGAAACAGGAAGGTCGTCACGGGATTGGGCTCGCCCTGGGCCAGCCACTTCGCCGTCTTCGACAGGATAATGAAGCGGGTGGTGTTGTGCTTCTCGTCCTCCACATCGGTGGCGAGGGTCTTGAGCCCATAGATGCCAGCCGCCAGGGCGGGCGCCAGCGAGGCGCGGGTGGGATCCTTCCACTCCGCCACTTCGCGGGCCGAGCCTGCGGTGTCGCCGGTCACGACCGCCTTGAGGCCAAGTTCCCGGATGATCTTGCGGCACTGTCCCAAAGCGTGGACATGGCTATAGACCGAGCGAATGGTGGAAAGCTCCGCCTCCGGCAGGGCCAGAAGCTGGAAATGGATCGGCAGGAAATATTCGCTGATGATATGCAGCCCGGCCTGCGGCAGGAAATGATGGATGTCAGCCACGCGCCCGGCGATGGAATTCTCGATGGGGATCATGCCCAGATCCG
>CAMDOY010000236.1 GCA_945903655.1 Rhizobium sp. Q54
CCATGATCCCGTGGAGGCCATGCTGATCGCCGACCGCATCGCCCTCATGAAGCAGGGGCGGATGGTGCAGATGGGCGCGCCCGAAGAGCTTTACGAGCGCCCGGCCACACTCTTCGCCGCGCGCTATTTCTGCGATCTGAACGAGATCCCCGGCGAAGTCCGCGACGGGCGCGCCTCCTGTGCGCTGGGCATGTTCGATGCGTCAGGCTTGCCCGATGGTCCCTGCGTGGTCTGCATCCGCCCGCAGGCCCTGTCCTTCGGCGCCGAGGGCGTGGACGCCGTGACCATCAACCGCCGCTTCATCGGCGAGGCGCGATTGGTGGCCTGCGCGGTGGAGGGGCTCGCTGCGCCGCTGGACGTGCGGCTCCCACCTGGCGAGGGGCCGACCCCCGGCGCGCGGGTGCGCCTGCGCATCGAGGCTTCCGGCGCGCTGGTTTTCGCGGCGTCGTAACGCAGCCGGGGCCGCCTCTGATCCCAGGCCGCTCTAATTTCCGAGGTTGCGGCCGCCGTAGGCTTCCGGAGCGACGCTTTCATCCTCCCACCACCATTGGGGCGAGAGCTGGGTTCTCGTCGGATCGATGGCGCGGGTGCAGGGCGCGCAGCCCATGGTCATGAAGCCCTGGGCGTGCAAGACGTTGAAGGGAATGCGGTTGTCCCCCGCGAAGGCGAGGGCCTGCGCATGGGTCCAGTCGAAGACCGGGTTCGTCTTCACCACCTTGTAGCCCTCATCAAGGCTGACGAAGGACGGCGGTTTTTTCTGGTTCGATGGATCACCGCTCACCCAGGCCTCCGCCTCCACAAGCGCCAGGCTCAGGGGATCGAAAATCCGGGTCTCGCAGCAGGCCTTGCGGGCCGCCACGGAGCGATAAAATCCGTTGACGCCTTGCTCCATCACGAGAGCCTCAAGCGCGTCGGCGTCGGGGAAGAAGGGCCGCACGCGGATCCCATAACGGGCCTCGGTCCGGGCCCAGACGTCATGGGTCTGCGGAAAGAGGCGGCCCGTGTCGATGGTGACGATGGCGATGTCGAGATTGGCGGTCGCGATCATATGGGTGATCGCCTGATCTTCGACGCCGAAACTCGTGATGAAGACGATCTCGCCGGTGAGGGCCTCCCGCAGGGCTTTCAGCCGCTCCAGAGGATGCATGGCGGTCGCCTTCGCATTCAGGCGGGCGACCAGAGCATGGGGAGCGTTCACACGTAATCCTTGATCTTTTCAGCTGTTTTGCCTTTTAGGAGCTTCGGGCGGAAAAAAAGAAGTCAATTTGCCTTTAAATCAATCATTTAAATGTTTTTTTCGTGTTCGTTTGATTATTAGCAAGCCCCTCCGCGCTCGCCTTCGCCTTAGGTCTGGTTTTCCCGCCCCTCGCCCCATGCTATCCACGGGGGAGCGGAAGGAGCCCCCATGAAACATGTCCTCGAAACGCTGGAAGAACGCCGCGCGGTCGCCCGCCTCGGCGGTGGGCAGGCGCGCATCGACACCCAGCACAAGCGCGGCAAGCTGACGGCGCGTGAGCGGATCGACTTGCTGCTCGATCATGGCTCCTTCGAGGAATTCGACATGTTTGTGCAGCATCGTTGCACGGATTTCGGCATGGACCAGCAGGACAAGATCCCGGGCGATGGCGTCGTCACCGGCTGGGGCACGGTCAATGGCCGGGCGGTCTTCGTCTACGCGAAGGATTTCACGGTGTTCGGCGGCTCGCTCTCCGAGACCCATGCGCAGAAGATCATGAAAATCCAGGACATGGCCATGAAGGCCCGCGCGCCCATCATCGGCTTGTTTGATGCCGGCGGGGCGCGCATCCAGGAGGGCGTGGCGGCGCTGGGCGGCTATGCCGAAGTGTTCCAGCGCAATGTGATGGCCTCAGGCGTCATCCCGCAGATCTCCGTCATCATGGGCCCCTGCGCAGGCGGCGATGTCTATTCCCCCGCCATGACCGACTTCATCTTCATGGTGAAGGACACGAGCTACATGTTCGTCACCGGCCCCGAGGTGGTGAAGACCGTCACCAACGAAACCGTGACCGCCGAAGAGCTTGGCGGCGCCTCGGTCCATACGGTGAAAAGTTCGGTGGCGGATCGCGCCTATGAGAACGATGTGGAGGCGCTGTTGCAGATGCGTCGCCTCATCGATTTCCTGCCCTCGTCCAACCGCGACGAGTTGCCGGAGTGGCCGAGCTTTGACGATGGCGCGCGCATCGAGCCCTCCCTCGATACGCTGGTGCCCGACAACGCCAACAAGCCCTATGACATCAAGGAACTCATCCTGAAGGTGGTCGACGAGCGCGACTTCTTCGAAATTCAGGACGCCCATGCGCGCAACATCGTGACAGGCTTTGGCCGCATCGAGGGCCGCACGGTGGGCTTTGTCGCCAATCAGCCGATGGTGCTGGCGGGGGTGCTGGATTCCGATGCCTCCCGCAAGGCCGCGCGCTTCGTGCGTTTCTGCGACGCCTTCAACATTCCCATCGTCACCTTCGTCGATGTGCCGGGCTTCCTGCCGGGCACGGCGCAGGAATATGGCGGGCTGATCAAGCATGGCGCGAAGCTGCTGTTCGCCTATGCGGAGGCGACCGTTCCCAAGATCACGATCATCACGCGCAAGGCCTTCGGCGGCGCCTATGACGTGATGGCGTCCAAGCATCTGCGCGGCGATTTCAACTATGCCTGGCCCTCCGCGCAGATCGCGGTCATGGGCGCCAAGGGGGCGGTGGAAATCATCTTCCGCGCCGACACGGACCCGGTGAAAATCGCCGAACGCACGAAGGAATATGAGGAGCGTTTCCTCTCGCCCTTCGTGGCGGCGGAGCGTGGTTATATCGACGAAGTCATCATGCCCCACTCCACGCGTCGGCGCATCGCGCGCGCCCTCTCGCTCCTGCGCCACAAGGAGCTTGAGAACCCCTGGAAGAAGCACGACAACATTCCGCTTTAGGCGGTTAGCCCCTCACCACCAGTAGCGGCGGCGATAGACGCGCGGTCCCCAATAGGGGCGCGGACGATAATAGTAGCGTGGACGATAGTAATAACGCGGCCCGTAAACCCGCCGATAACGATAGGGCCTGCGCACGACCACGCGTCGGCGTGGCCCATAGCCCCTGCGATAAACGACACGCGCCTTCTCGATGCGCGCTTCGTCATCATCATGCTCCCTCAGCAGCGCATCTTCCGGCTGCCTTGTGGGGGTGGGCATTGCGGGGGTCGCGAGCGTCAGCGCCGCAGCCGATCCATTGGCCAGCGCAAGCCCTGCGGCGGCGCCAAAGAAGGCAGTGAGAAAACCACGTCTGTCCATGCTGCCGAACCCCTGTCCTTGAGGAGCGCCGCCCCTGCGTCAGGCGGCTCAGCGGTCAACGCGGCAAGTGAACAAACGATCCAGCGTCAGGTGAGCGGGGGCAGGGCGGCTTCGATCTCCGCGCGGTGCGCTTCGAGCTTGGTGGGCAGGCGCAGGCTGGAGCCCAGCGCCTGCGCCGTCTCATCCACCAGAAAGCCCGGCCCATCGGTGGCGACTTCGAAGAGCACGCCGGAGGGCTCGCGCGCATAGATGGAGCGGAAGTAGTTGCGGTCGCGCTGCTCGGTGGGCTTGAGCCCCTGTTTGCGAAAGGCCGCGCCCATGGCCGCCTGCGCAGCGTCGTCCTTCGCGCGGAAGGCGATGTGATGAATGCTGCCCAGGCCCTCTTCAGCAGGGGGCGCCTCGGGCGCCTTCAAGACATCGATGAGCCGACCGGGGCCAGCTGCGCCGGGCGCCTGGAAGCGCAGGCGCAGGAAGCCGCCGTGGCTCGCCCGCGCGCATTCGCGCCAGCCCAGGGCGTCCTCCAGCACAGAGGCGGTGGCGTCGCAGTCCTCCACCAGCAGAGTGACGACCGCAAGGCCCCGGATGGCCTGCTCCTCGCCGATGAAACCGGTGACGCAGCCCGGCAGGGTCTCCGCCCAGTCCTGCTCGATCAATTCCAGCGCCAGCCCGTCAGGATCGTGGAAGGCGACGGCGTCGTCAGCGCCGGGCGCGATGGCCACATAGACGTCCTCCTCGGTGAGCCGCCGCACCCATTCATGGGCCGCGCCCTTGGGGATGGCGAGCGACAGGGCCACCGCCTGTCCCGCGCCGGGCTTGCCGCGTTCGGCGGTGGGCCATTCGAAGAAGGTCAGCACCGAGCCGGGCCCGCCCGTCTCGTCGCCGAAATAGAGGTGCCAGGTCCCGGGATCATCGAAATTCACCGTGCGCTTGACGAGCCGCAGCCCCAGCACGCGCTCATAGAAGTCGCGGGTGCGCTGCGCGTCCGAACAGATCGCGGTCACATGATGAAGGCCGGGTGAAGCGGGCATGTCGTGTCTCTCCTGCGCCCCGGACATAGCGGGGATTCGCGGCGAAGGCATCCATTTCAGGATTCACCTCCCAGCAACCATTTCCCTTGGGGTCTCGCTTAACCCTACCTTGCGTTCACCTAATTGATTCACGTCCCGGCAAGTTTCGGGAGTCATATTCCCTCCCATGAGAGCGCAAGACGAGCGCGAAGACGAACCGGAGATGCCGCCATGTTCAACGAAGGAAAGACGGAAGTCGCGATGGATCGGGGTCTGGAGGCCATTCTCGCGCTCAAGGCCCGCGGCGCGGTCTGGGATTGCGACATCGAGCTGGTCACCCGCAGCGTGCTGGCGGGCCGTCCCCTGACCCGCGCGGAGGCGGACGCCCTTTTCGATGTGGAATGCGCCAATATCGAGAAGTGCTCGGCCTGGACCTGCTTCCTCGTGGAGGCCATCACCGACCATCTGGTCTGGGAAGACCGTCCCACCGGGATCATCGACGAGGAAAAGGCCGAGTGGCTGCTGGACCATGTGGACCGCGCCGCCAGCCTCAACGGCCTGGCCGTGCTGGTGAATGTGCTCGCCGAGGCCCACAAGGTGCCCCTGTGGCTGGTTTCCGCCGCCAGAGCCCGCGCCGCCCGTGGCTGGCCCGGCGTCGCCGAGGCCCTCAAGCAGACCACCGTGGCCGCCTGAAGCTGGTCCTTAGGCGAATGGACGGGGGCCTCGCGCTCCCCTAAAACCGGCGTCTTACACTTTTCAGGCGCGGGTCCGCATGTTCAAGAAAATACTGATCGCCAA
The DNA here is from genome assembly GCA_945903655.1 of Rhizobium sp. Q54. Classification (GTDB taxonomy): domain Bacteria; phylum Pseudomonadota; class Alphaproteobacteria; order Rhizobiales; family Beijerinckiaceae; genus Terripilifer. Next base: position 5,101 of record CAMDOY010000236.1, read on the forward strand.
CCGTGGCGAAATCGCCTGCCGGGTCATCAAGACCGCCCGGCGCATGGGAATCGCCACCGTCGCCGTCTATTCGGACGCCGACCGCGATGCGCTCCATGTGGAGATGGCCGACGAGGCCGTCCATATCGGCCCGCCCGCCGCCACCGAATCCTACCTTCTCATCGACCGCATCATCGCGGCCTGCAAGCAGACGGGCGCCGAGGCGGTCCACCCCGGCTACGGCTTCCTCTCGGAGCGCGAGGCCTTTGCAAAGGCGCTGGCGGAGGCGGGGATCGTCTTCATCGGCCCCAATCCCCACGCCATCGCCGCCATGGGCGACAAGATCGAGTCGAAGAAATTCGCCAACGCCGCCAAGGTCTCCACCGTGCCGGGCTTCCTTGGCGTGATCGAGGACGCGGCGCACGCCGTCAAGATTTCCGACGAGATCGGCTATCCCGTCATGCTCAAGGCCTCAGCCGGGGGCGGGGGCAAGGGCATGCGCATCGCCTGGAGCCGCGAGGAGGTGACTGAGGGCTTCACCCGCGCCCAGTCCGAGGCGCGCTCCTCCTTTGGCGATGACCGGGTCTTCGTCGAAAAATTCATCGTCAATCCCCGCCACATCGAAATTCAGGTGCTCGGCGATAAACATGGCAATGTGATTTATCTGGGCGAGCGCGAATGTTCCATTCAGCGTCGCAACCAGAAGGTGATCGAAGAGGCGCCATCGCCCCTGCTGGACGAGGCCACCCGCGCCAAGATGGGCGAGCAGGCCGTGGCGCTGGCCAAGGCCGTTAACTACGACAGCGCGGGTACGGTGGAGTTTGTCGCCGGGCAGGACCGCAGCTTCTTCTTTCTTGAGATGAACACGCGCCTGCAGGTCGAGCATCCCGTGACCGAACTTATCACCGGCGTTGATCTGGTGGAGCAGATGATCCGCGTGGCCGCTGGCGAGCCGCTGGCCATCAAGCAGGCCGATGTGCATCTGAAGGGCTGGGCGGTGGAGAGCCGCATCTATGCGGAAGATCCCACCCGCAACTTCCTGCCCTCGACGGGGCGCCTCGTGACCTATCGCCCGCCTGCGGA
>CAMDOY010000237.1 GCA_945903655.1 Rhizobium sp. Q54
GCTTCGGGGCCTGCCCCCAATATCGCGTCAGCCAATCCGATGAATCTGGGCATGCTGTCCAAGCCCCTGCTGGAATCAGCCGATCTCATCGTGGTGCTGGATTCGCCGGTGCCGTGGGTGCCGCGCAACATGCAGCCCAACGCCAACGCCAAGATCATCCACATCGGCCATGATCCGCTGTTCCACACCTATCCGCTGCGCGGCTTCCCCATGGATCTCGTGGTCCCGGGCGCGCCGGGCGCGGCCATCGTCATGCTGCGCGAGATGCTGAAGGGAAAGCTGCATGAGAAGGCCGCCGTGGTCGACGCCCGCCGCGCCCGCATCATGGAGATGCGCGCCAAGATCGACGAGGTCCGCAAGGGGCTCATCGAGAAGATGACCTCGACCTCGCCCATCAGCCCGATCTATGTGGCCCATTGCCTCAACCAGGTGAAGAACGAGGACGCGATTATCGTGGAGGAGCTGGGGGCGCCTTACCCCTTCCTCAACATCACCCGGTCCGACAGCTTCATCACCGGCGCCTCAGGCGCGCTGGGCATGGGCATCGGGCAGGCGCTCGGCGCCAAGCTCGCCGCGCCCCATCGCCAGGTCATCAGCACCGTGGGCGATGGCTCCTACATGTTCGGCGTGCCGCTGGCGGCTCACTATGTGTCGCGGGCGGAGAAGCTGCCGACCCTGACCATGGTGTTCAACAATTCCCAGTGGTACGCGGTGCGCCGCGCCACCACCTCCATGTATCCCGATGGGGACGCCGCCAAGCAGAACAGCCTGCCGGTGGTGGATCTGGCGCCCTCGCCGGACTTCGAGAAGGTGGCCGAGAGCTGCGGCGGCCATGGCGAGCGGGTGGAAGATCCCGCCAAGCTCATCCCGGCCCTGGAGCGCGCCCTGCGCAAGCTTGAGGACGGGCAGCAGGTGCTGTTCAACGTGATCACGGGCCTGCGCCAGTACTGAGCGCCGGGCTTCGAAACAAAGGGGCCGACGAAGCGATTCGTCGGCCTTTTTTGTGCCGCTCTATTCCCCCGCCATGCGCAGATCTTGCGGCGTGCTGTCGCGTGAACGCAGCGCCTGTTCACGCTTGGCGATATAGCTGCGCGTCATGGGCACCACGCCCACTTTCTTGGCCAGTTGAAACTGGCAATTCACATGCTGGCCCAATCGGAAGCAGGCTTCCGAGCCCGCCAGATAGAACTCCCACATGCGGCAGAAGCGTTCGTCATAGAGGGCCGCCGCCTCCGCGCGCCGCGCCATGAAACGCTCGCGCCAGGCCTTCAGGGTTTCGGCGTAATGGAGTTGAAGGATCTCGATGTCGGTGACGATGAGGCCCGCGCGTTCGATGGCGGGCAGGGCTTCGGACATGGCGGGAATATAACCGCCGGGGAAGATATGTTTGGTGATCCAGGGATTGGTGACGCCCGGGCCATCCGTGCGCGTGATCGTATGCACCAGCGCGACGCCATCCTGCGCGAGCAGGTCGGCGATCTTGCGGAAATAGTCGTCGAAGAAACCGACCCCCACATGTTCGAACATGCCCACGGAAACGATGCGGTCGAAGCGACCCTGCGTCTCGCGATAATCCTGCAAATGGAAGGTCGCCCGACCGCTTAGGTCTTGCGCCCGCGCGCGCGCCTGCGCCACGCCCAGCTGTTCGGCTGAGAGCGTGACGCCTGTGACCTGCGCGCCGCAATGGGCCGCCAGATAAAGCCCCATGCCGCCCCAGCCGCAGCCGATGTCGAGGGCGCTGTGGCCGGGCTCGATCAGCAGCTTGGCGGCGATGTGCCTTTTCTTGGCGAGCTGGGCCTCTTCGAGGCTGTGGGAAGGATCCTCGAAATAGGCGCAGGAATATTGCCGGTCCGGGTCCAGAAAGAGCGCATAGAGGCGGTCGTCGATGTCGTAGTGATGGGCCACATTGGCGCGGGCGCGCAGCAGGGTGTTGTTTTGCTGGATGCGCCGCAGCGCCACGCGGGCGCCGTTCAGCAGTTGCAGCCAGCGCGAACCCTCGAGCGTGGCGGTGTTGCGCAGGCCCAGCTTCAATACATCCAGCAATTCGCCCTTTGTTATCGCGAGGGCGCCGTCCATGTAGAGTTCGCCCATGGCCAGTTCGGGATCGCGGATGAAGCGCAGCTCCGCCGCGCGGGTCTTGAAGCGAATGCCCAGCGGCGGGCCGCTCCCGTTTCCGACTTTGAACATGGGCCCCGAAGCGCACTCCACCTCGAGGTCGCCATCCCGGATCAGGGCGGCCAGACATAGTTCCAGCATGCGCGCCATGGCTGCTCCGCTTGAAGCGCGAACCTGCCTTACCTCGACAATGGCTCGCCAGACCAAATTCGGTGAGGTCCCGAACATTTGCGAGCGCCTTCGCCCGCCCAATGGGAACCTCGTCGCGCCCTTGGCTGTTCGAAGATCAGCGCGGCGACGCCCGGATAACGGCCAAGGTGGCCAATAGGTTCAACAGACGCGCATTTGGAGGCTTCACATGTCCCGTCTCGCTCCTCTGGCTCTTGGTTTGTCGATCGGAATGTCGGCGCTGGTTGCGCTGTCCCTGCCCGCCCTCGCCCGAGGGGGCGGGCATGGCGGCGGTGGCGGCCATGGTGGCGGCGGTCATGGTGGCGGCATGAGCATGGGCGGCGGCGGCGGTGGCGGCTTTGGCGGTCGCGGGGGTTTTGGCGTAGGGCGCTTCGGCGGTGGCGGCGGCGGATTCGCCGGTGGCTTTGTTGGCGGCCCCAGGGTCGGCCTTGCGGGCATGGGCACGCGGCCTGGCTTCGCCGGGCGGCCGATTGTCGCTGGAGGTCGTTTCTCGCCCCGGCCCGGCGTCATCGGACGGCCTGTTAACTGGGCGCGGCCCTACCACCACGCGCGCTGGGATCGCTGGGGTCACCGTCGCTGGTGGGGACCCGGCATCGGGGTTGGCCTCGCCACAGGGGGCTTCTGGGGCTGGGATGACTATTACGCCAATCCCTACATCAACGTGGGCTATGACGTTGGCATCGGGGGCCTCGGCGGCTTCTGCGCCACCCCGGTGCGCACCTGCCAACTCATTGATGTCGCCCCCATCGGCACGGGCTGTTCCTGTAAGGTGTCCGGCGGGCGGGCGCGGGGGGTGGTTTCCCCCTGACGATGACGACCCATTTCCCTCTTTCATGATCCAGCGCAAGGACCGCGTCGAGCGCAAGCGGCAGGGTGAGACCATCCGCCGCTTCCCCGCTCGACGCGGATTGCTGTATGTGGTTTGCTCTCGGTCTGGCCGGGAAAGAGGAACATCCGCCTGGCGCGGATGGGCAGGGAAACGGGTTATGGATTACGAAGCCATTTTCCATCAGTCGATCGAACGCCTGAAGAGCGAGCGTCGCTACCGGGTTTTCGCTGACCTCGAGCGTGACGCCAGCCGCTTTCCCGTGGCGCTGTGGCGCCCGGATGGGCAGGCCGACCAGCCGCGCGAAGTGGTGATCTGGTGTTCCAACGATTATCTGGGCATGGGCGGCCATCCCGCCGTGGTGGGCGCCGTGGTGCGCGCCGCCGAGCGTCACGGGGCGGGCGCGGGCGGCACGCGCAATATTTCGGGCACCCATCACCCCATCGTGGAGCTGGAGCAGGAGCTCGCCGATCTCCACGGCAAAGACGCTTCGCTGGCCTTCACCTCCGGCTGGATCTCCAATCTGGCGGGCATTTCGACCATCGCGAGCCTGCTGCCCGATTGCCTCATCCTGTCGGACGAGCTGAACCACAATTCCATGATCGAGGGCATCCGTCGCTCGGGCTGCCAGAAGCAGCTCTGGCGGCACAATGATCTCGCGCACCTCGAAGAACTGTTGATCGCCGCCGGTCCCGACCGCGCCAAGCTGATCGTCTTCGAAAGCCTCTATTCCATGGATGGCGACATCGCCCCCGTGGCGGGCATCGCCGACCTCGCCGAGAAGTATGGCGCCATGACCTATGTGGACGAGGTCCATGCGGTCGGCATGTATGGCCCGCGCGGCGCTGGCATCTGCGAGCGCGATGGCGTGATGCATCGCATCGACGTCATCGAGGGCACGCTCGCCAAGGGTTATGGCACGCTGGGCGGCTATATCGCCGCCAGCGCCTCCATCATCGACGCGGTGCGCAGCTATGCGCCCTCCTTCATCTTCACCACCGCCCTGCCGCCGACCGTGGCGGCTGGCGCCTGCGCGGCGGTGCGCCATCTCAAGGCCTCCAGCCAGGAGCGCACGCGCCATCAGCGCATGGCCCTCTTGACCAAGCACGCCCTGCGCGCCGCTGGTTTGCCAGTGATGGAGAACTCCTCCCATATCGTGCCTGTCATGGTGGGCGACGCGGAGACCTGCAAGAAGGCCAGCGATCTCCTGCTGGAGCGCCACGGCATCTACATCCAGCCGATCAACTATCCCACGGTCGCCATCGGCACGGAGCGTCTGCGCATCACCCCCACGCCCCGCCATGAGGAGGCCCATGTGGCCGATCTCGTCGAGGCGCTGGTCGATGTGTGGAAGACGCTGGGCCTGCCCCTGACGGAGGCGGAGATCATCCCAATTCGCCGCGCTGCGCCCGAGGCGGTCTGCACCTATCCCGAAATGAAGCGCGCGGCCGAATAGGCTGGGCGCCTACTCCTTTTTCTGCAGAAACATCCTGACGACGACGGGCATCCCGAAGTTGAGCAGGAAGAAGCGCGTGAGATGATGGGCCGCGACGAAAAAGGGGTCGAAGCCCAGCGCCAGCGCCAGCACCGCCATGGCCTCGAACCCGCCGGGCGAGAAGGCGAGGAAGGTCGCCCCGAAGGGTAGGCCCAGGGCGACTGACGTCACGCTGGCGAAGCCCGCCGCCACCAGCACCGTCAGGGTGATCGAGCCCACGATGATCGGCGCTTGCCGAAAGAACAGCCCCCAGTCGAAACCGGCGAAACGTGATCCCGACCAGGCTCCGATCAGGATCTGCCCGCTGATGAGCGCAATCTGCGGCGCGCGTCCATCCGTCAGCTGGAATCCATGGGCCAGGGCGGACACGGTCATGGCCCCCAGCAGCATGCCGCCCGCCAGCTTTAACCGTGTGAACACGAATCCCAGGCAGGCGCCCACGGCGCATTCGGCTGCGAACATGAGCCAGCTATCGTCTGGCCGGGCGGAGCCGATGGTCAGATGGATGCCGGATTCCGCCACCAGCACCGGCACCAGCGCCATGAGGAAGAGCACCCGCAGCATCTGCAGGGCGACCACGCGGGGGGTGTTGGCGTTGGTGGTGGGGATGATCGACAGGATATAGGCGAGCGCGCCCGGCACCGAGGCCAGCAGGGCGGTGGAGCGGTTCCAGCCCGCGAATTTGATGCACATGAGGGTCGAGATGGCCGTCATCACGAGGACGCAGGTCATCATGGCGCTCACGCTGGCGGGATAGGTCGCCACATTGCGCAGGGTCTCCGGCGTCACCGCCGCGCCGATGGACACACCCGAGACCAGCATGGCGATGAGCCGCAGGGTCTTGCCCAGCGGCGCGATGGCGGTGGGCTTGAGCGAGCCCACCAGAGCGACGGCGATGATGGAGCCTGACATTGCGCCGGCTGGAATGCCCAAAGACATCAGCAGCAGACCACCCACCGAACCGATGGCCACGGTCGCGAGCTGGCGGCTCATGGGCTGTTCGACCAGGAAGACTTTGCTTTTGCTTGGGGTTGTCATGGGTTCTCATCGCCTGCGCTTGAATGCGCAGGGCACGGCGAGGGAGGGGGCGACGATCTCGCCATTAATCATGCATGGGCCGGGCCAGCAAGCGACCTAACCGCGCAGCCACCCAGCCAGCCGCTCCGCCGCCTCGCCGATGGACTCGGGATCGCGCGCGAAGCAGATGCGCATGAAGCCCTCGCCGCCCGGGCCGAAGGCGGTGCCCGGCGCGAGGCCCACATTGGCCTTATCGACGATCCGCATGGCCGCCGCGCGGCTGTCTGTGAGCCCCTCGAAGGCGCAGAACAGGTAGAAGGAGCCCAGTGGCGGGGCGAAGCGCGCCTTTCCGGTGGCTGACAGCGCCGCGCAGAGCACATCGCGGCTGGCGCGCAGGCGGGCCAGCTGATGGGTCAGGAAGTCCTCGCCACGCTCCAGCGCGGCTGCGGCGGCGCGCTGGGTGGGGGTGGCGACGCCTGAGGTGGAATATTGGATCAGATTCTCGATCACCGGCCCCA
>CAMDOY010000238.1 GCA_945903655.1 Rhizobium sp. Q54
ACCAACGCCTTCACGGAAACAGGCGCTGCGGGCGGCAATGTCGCCTATGGCTCCAACAGCGTCTCCAACACGCTCCTGCGCACCGGCGTGGAGGCTTCGACCAACTGGCAGGGCGCCACCGCATGGTTGCGGCTCGGCTGGCTCAAGTCGTTGACACCCGGCAGCCACAACGCCGGTGTGAGCCTTGCCTATGTGAATACGCCCATCGCCTCCCAGACCGTTTCCGTGTCAGGCTTTGGCGCCAACAACGCGACCATCGGTGCGGGTCTGCAGGGCGCCCTGACCAAGACCGTCGACTGGCGCGTGGGCTACGAGGGGTCGATCCCGGTCAACGGCGATCGCGCCAGCCACGGGATCACCGCTGGCCTGCGCGTATTCTTCTGACCGCATCAGGACTTTCGCGGGCGGGGCCTCGCCTCGCCCGCTGATTAATGCCAAAAGAGACGCATGTCCCTCGACGTCGTCGATCTCCGCTCCTTCTACGCCTCCGCCCTTGGCCGGGTTGCCCATCGATTCGTGGGCGCGCTCATCGGGCGGCGGTGGGAGAATTGCACGGGCCTGTCCATGCTCGGGGTCGGCTACGCCACACCCTATCTCGGCGGATTTCGCGACAGCGCCGTGCGGGTGCTGGCCTTCATGCCCGCCGAGCAGGGCGTCGTGAACTGGCCGGAGGATGGCGCCTCCTCCTCCGCCCTCGTCGACGCCACCATGATGCCCCTGCCCGACGCCTGCATAGACCGGGTGCTGGTGGTGCATGCGCTGGAGCTGAGCGCGGCGCCGACGGAGCTGCTTTCGGAAATCTGGCGCATCCTGACGCCGGGCGGGCGCGTGATCATCGTGGCGCCCAACCGGCGCGGCGTCTGGGCGCAGCTGGAGGCGACCCCCTTCGGCCAGGGCCGCCCCTACTCACGCGGCCAGTTGCGCGAATTGCTGCGCGACACCCTGTTCTCGCCGATCCATGAGGCCGAGGCGCTCTATGTGCCGCCCTTCGCGCGGCCTTATCTGCTGCGCATGGCGGGAGTCTTCGAGCGCATGGGCGAACGCTTCGGCCTGCCGGGCGGGGGCGTGCATGTGATCGAGGCCACCAAGCAGGTCTATCGCCCCATCGGCGCGCGCAAGGTGGCGCGGCGCCCCATTCCCCAGCTCGAGCCCGCGCTCTCGCCGACCCCCGCAGGGATCGGCTTTGGCGGCAGCCGACGCGAAACGGACGATCAGGCCGCGCGATAGAAGGGCTTGCCGCCCGCCACTGTGGTGCGATGCATGCGGCGTGTATCGGGATATTGATAGCCGCCGCCCGCCATATGGTTCAGGCTGGCGTTGTCCCAGAACACGAAATCCCCATCCTTCCACTTGTGCGTATAGCGCCAGGCGGGATTGGAGAACATGAAGCGGAAGAGCTCATCGAGCAGCGGCTGGGCCTGCGCGTCCTCCATATCCTCGATGGCGATGGTGAAGCGCGGCGAGATATAGAGCGTGGGAACGCCGGTCTCGGGATGGGTGCGCACCATGGGCTGCACCACGGGCTTCGTCTCCTTTTCCCGGCGCTTGTAATAATCGACCGCCGCTTCGCGCTCAGCCGAAATCGTCACGCGCGGGTTCAGGGTCTTCGACACATGATGGACCGCGTTGCGGCCCTCGATCTGGCGCTTCAGCGCTTCGGGCAGGGCCGCATAGACCTGGGTTGTGTTGATGAATTCCGTATCGCCGCCCTGCAGGGGATTCTTCACGGAATAGAGCATGGTGATGCGGCAGGGATCGCTCATGTGGGAGGAATCGGAATGCCAGAAGTCCCCGGCGTCCACAATGCCCACCTGCGACCCGTCGGGCCTGCGCTCGTTGGAGAGGATCAGCACGTCATTGTCATCGGGATGGCAATAGGCGCTGCGGTCCTGGGATTCGAGGCTGCCCCATTGGCGGGCGAAGGCCGCCTGGGCCTTGGGGGTGAGATGCTGATCCCGGATGCACAGGATCGGATAGTCGCGAAAGGCCTGCTGAAGCGCCGCGAAATCCGCAGGCGAGGCTGGCGTCGAACAATCAAAGCCGATGATTTCCGCCGCGCCTGCGGGTGAAATCTGGTTCAGGGTGAAGGCCATGGATCCTCCGGATCGTTGCTGCGCGCGGCGCTCTCTTAGGGAGACCCTAGAAGGCGGTGGGAAGCCCTGTCAATGTGATTGAGCGCCCCTTTGACCGCGCGCCTGCAAGCGATAAGCTGCGCGCACAAATCGGGAGGATGGCATGTCGAAGCACCGCGCCTTGCGGATCATCAGCGCTCTTGGCCTGTTCGGGCTGGCCGCGACGGGCGCGCAGGCCCAGAGCCCCGAGAGCTTTTACCGGGGGCGCACCGTCAGCATCTACATCGGCTTTGGCGGCGGCGGTTCTTACGATTTCTACGGCCACCTCATCGCCCGCCACATCGGCAAGCATATCCCCGGCAATCCCACGGTGGTGGCGCAATCCATGCCGGGCGCGGGGAGTTTCAAGCTGGCGAACTGGCTGACTTCGGTCGCCCCCAAGGACGGGACCGCCATGGGCATCGTCTCCCAGGCGGCGGCGCTGGAGGAGGCGCTGGGCGCCCCGGGCGTGCAATACAAAGCCCGCGAATTCAACTGGATCGGTCGCGCCACCTCGGTCATCGAGATCATGATGGCCTGGCATACGGCCAAGGCGAAGACTTTCGATGACGCCTACACAACGGAGGTGATGATCGGCGGCACCGGGCCGGGCTCGCCCTCCGAGGGCTACCCGAAGCTGCTGAACGCGGCGGCGGGGACGAAATTCCGCATCATCGCGGGCTATCCGGCCTCGGCAGAGGTGCTGCTGGCCATGGAGAAAGGCGAGGTGGACGCCGCCTTCACCTCCTTTGGCTCCCTCAGCGCCTATCGGCAGGACTGGCTCGACCAGAAGAAGGTCAATCTGCTGGTGCAGGGCACGGTGGCGCGGACCCAGGAACTGCCCCATGTGCCCGCCGTGGGCGAGCTGGGCAAAACGCCCGAAGACCGGCGAATGCTGCAGCTCTACGCCTCCACCGCCGACATCGGCCGCTCCTTCATCGCGCCTCCGGGCCTGCCGCCCGAGCGGGTGGCGGTGCTGCGCGCCGCCTTTGACGCGACCATGAAGGACCCCGAATTTCGCGCCGAGGTGATCCGCGCCAAGGCGGAGTTCCACCCCCTGCCCGGCGCCGAGTTGCAAAAGCTGATCGAACAGGTCGGCCAGACCCCGCCGGAGATCATCGCGCGCATGAAGGGGCTGTTGCAGGCGGGCAAATGAAGGGCCTGCGCGAAGATGTCACCGCAACTTGTTCGGTTCGCGCCATCTCGTGATTGATAGGCGGGGGGTCGGCCTGTAAAAGGACCGCTGCCTTGGGCCTTCGCCCAGCAGGAGAAATTCCATGTTGCCCCTTTTGCGCCCCCTGGCCCTCGGCCTCTGCGCCGCCCTCATCCCCGCCGCAAGCTTCGCCCAGAGCGCGGAGCAATTCTACAAGGGCAGGACTGTCAGCGTTTACATCGGTTTTGCGGCGGGCGGCACCTATGACCTCTTCGGACGTCTGGTGGCGCGTCATATCGGCAAGCATATTCCCGGCAATCCGACGGTGGTGGCCCAGTCCATGCCGGGCGCGGGCAGCTTCACCCTCGCCAACTGGATGTATCGCATCGCCCCCAAGGACGGCACGGCCATCGGCATCGTCTCCCAGACCATGGCCATCGAGGAGATGCTGAAGTCCCCGGGCGCCAACTACAAGGCCGCCGAGTTCAACTGGATTGGCCGCGCCACGTCCAATGTGGAGATCACCCTGGTCTCCAGCACCGCCAAGGCCAAGACCGTCGAGGACGCCAAGACCATCGAGACGACGCTGGCCTCCACCGGCGCAGGCTCCCCCGGCGAGGGCTACCCGAAGCTGATGAACGGCACCATCGGCACCAAGTTCAAGCTGGTCGGCCCCTATCCCGGGTCCATGGACGGATTGCTGGCCATGGAGCGCGGCGAGACCGATGGTGCCTTCACCTCCTGGAACACGCTGAAGACCGCCAAGCGTGACTGGCTGGAGCAGAAAAAGGTCACCATGCTCGTGCAATACGCCCTCGAGCGTCTGCCCGAGATGAAGGATGTGCCCACCATGGTCGAACTGGCGAAGACGCCGGACGACCGGGAGCTCTTCGCCTTCTATGTGAGCGGCGGCGAGGTGGGCCGCGCCTTCCTGGCGCCCCCCGGCACCTCGCCGGAGCGGGTGGCCGTGCTGCGCAAGGCCTTCGACGACACCATGAAGGACCCCGAATTGCTCGCCGAAATCGAAAAGGCCCGGCTGGACTTCGCGCCCGCCACCGGCGCGCAATTGCAAAAGATCATCGCCGAAACCGCCGCCGTGCGGCCCGAGGTGATCCAGCGCATGCAGTCAATCCTGCAGAAGTGACACGGGTGGGGGTGACGCTCCTGTGACCGTCTCCCCTGCCTGCTTAGCCCGCGTCAGCTCCGCCTTGCAGCGGTGAAGCGGGCGGCCTCCACCAGGACGCGCGCCCCATCCCCAAAGCCAGCGAGCGCCGCTTCGGCCTCTTGGGCCAGTTCGTCGCGGCGCTGTTTTGCGCCGTCGAGTCCCAGCGCCTTGACGAGGGTCGCCTTGTTGCGGCCGGCATCCTTGCCCGCCTTCTTGCCCAGGGTCTCCTCGTCGCTCTCGGCGTCGAGAATGTCGTCGGCCACCTGAAAGGCCGCGCCCAGGGCCTTGCCGTAGGCGACGAGCTGCCTTGTTTGCTCAAGCGTCGCGCCCGCCACGATGGCGCCCGCCTCCACGGCGAAGCGCAGCAGCGCCCCGGTCTTCATGGCCTGCAGGCGGTCGATCTCCGCGACAGCATGGGTGTTGGGAGAGGCCTCGGCGGCCAGATCGAACATTTGGCCACCCGCCATGCCCCCCAGCCCCGAGGCTCGCGCCAGCCCCAGCACGAGGGCGGCGCGTACCTTGGCGTCCGGATGGGTCGCCTCATCAGCCATCACGTCGAAGGCGAGGGTCAGCAGCGAATCGCCCGCGAGGATGGCGGTCGCTTCGTCATAGGCCCGGTGGACCGTTGGCTGGCCCCGGCGGAGGTCGTCGTCGTCCATGGCGGGCAGATCGTCATGGACGAGGGAATAGCAATGCACCAGCTCCACCGCGCAGGCGGCGCGCAGCACGCCGTCGCCAGAGGCGCCGAGCAGGCGGGCGGCCTCCACGGTCAGAAAGGGACGCAGGCGCTTGCCGCCGTTGAGGGCGCCGTGGCGCATGGCGCCCACCAGCACCGCAGGCCGGGCGATTTCGCCGGGCAGGGGCGTCTCGGTGAGGAGATCGCTCAGCAGAGCCGCAATATCGCGGGCCACGGCGCCAAGCCGGGTCTCGAAGGTCATTTCAGGGTCGTTCGAGTCTGACAATGAGGCCTCCATCACCTGTGATTTATGGTTCCGCTTGCCTCAGCCGCATCCTTCGGTCAAGGCTGGGCGTGACTTTCGCAAGGGCTGAGCTGCGCGACCATGGCGTTTTTGCGCGCAATCTCAAGATGGCTTTTACGGGCGGTCCTCCTCCTTCTGGCTATATTTGCGGCGCTTGTGGCGCTCTGGGTCTGGGTTCCGCCGGTCTCCACCCTCATGCTGGCGCGATGGGTGACCTTCCGGCCCGTGGAGCGGCTCTGGACGCCGCTGGAGCGCATCGCGCCCGCCCTGCCGCTGGCGGTCATCGCGTCGGAGGATGGGCGCTTCTGCCGCCATTGGGGCGTGGATTGGGGCGCCCTGCGGGAGGTGATCGATACGGCGGGGGAGGATGGCCCCTCGCGCGGCGCCTCCACCATCCCCATGCAGAGCGCGAAAAATCTTTTTCTCTGGCCCTCCCGCTCCGCTCTGCGTAAGGGGCTGGAGATCCCTGCAGCGCTGGTCATCGACCGGGTCTGGGGCAAGCGACGGACCATGGAGGTCTATCTCAACATCGCAGAATGGGGGGAGGGGATCTTCGGGGCCGAAGCCGCCGCGCAGCGCTATTTCCGCAAGTCCGCAGGGCAATTGAGCCCGAAGGAGGCGGCTCTGCTGGCGGCGGCCCTGCCCAACCCGCTGCGGCGCGACCCCGCCCATCCCGGCGTCCGTCAAAGCCGGATCGCCAATCTCATCCAGCGGCGCGCGGTTGCCACGCCGGGGCTTGCGGATTGTCTC
>CAMDOY010000239.1 GCA_945903655.1 Rhizobium sp. Q54
GCTTTGCAGCGAACGCAGCTTTCCAGAGTGTCATCCTGTCGCGGTCCATTTGCCTGAGCGTTTCCGGGGCGGTTGCGCCTTCGGCGCCGGCAAACTTTCGTTCTCCGGACTCTTCCGCTGGGGTAGATTCGACAGTTCAAAGCGTGCCAGCGCTCCCCCCGTCCTGTCAAACGGAAAGGGGTGCACTGTGGGAAAGATCCCCAAAAAAGTGGGCAGACCCTAGTTCTTGCGCTGCTTCGCCGCCGGCTTCTGAGGCTTGTCGGGGGTCACGTCGAAGCCCACGAAGATCGAGTAATCCATATTGGCCTCCGTGCGGATGAAGGGCACGGTCAAGGGCTCCGTCACCACGGCGAAGGGCGCCTGCGGCTGCTCCGCCGTGATGGCGGCGGCGATGCGGTAGGTCTTGGTCTGGAGCATCTGTCCATCCGAATCACGGCGAATCGAGACGCGCACGGGAACCTGGAAGGCGCCCGGCCCGCCCATGGGGCCGGAGAGCACATAGCCGGAGACGCCGACGCGGATGTCGATCCGGTCCTTCGTGGCGACGCACTCCCGCGACATTTCTCCAAAGGAATACTGATGCTTGACGCCCGCGCTGGACTTGTCGGCCCCCGCATAGGTGCGATAGGCCGCCTGGCCGTCCGCCACCAGAACCTCGGGGCATTCGACCTCGATGGAGCCTGGCTCCTTATTTTCGCGGATCGGCGGAGCCGTGGGGGAGTTGAAGGCGACAAGGTTGCCGAAGGTGGAGCTGAGGCCGCCATCCGGAGTGGAGCCGCAGCCCGCCAGCGGCAGGAGAAAAAGTCCCGAGAAAAGAAGGGCGACGCCCCTGTTCCGCTGCAATGACTGACGCATGTGCCTACCCTTGATCCCGCCTGACCTGAGCTTCATTACAGCAGCGCAGATGGAGGCGCCAGCGCTCTGTCATCACGGCAATTTCCCAAAACCATCCTTGAAACCCGCCAGGGCGAGGGGAATGCCGATGCCTTCTTCGGGGGTGTTGAAGATAATGAAGGTCGCGGATTGCCCGCCCGTCATCTGCTCCACCAGCTTGTCGTCCATGACCACTTCGGCCACGCAGCCGGAGGGCAGGCACCGCACGAAGCCCGCCCGGCCCACGTCCGTATCGTCGATCTTCAGGCCAAGCCCCGCCGGCAAGAGCACGCCAAGAGGGGCTATCACTCTCAAAAGACGAGACTTTCCATCCGCCGTCTTGAGCACGATTACGACCAGGTTGACGTTTGGCTTGTCGTCTGCGGCGACGGACTGGATGATGGCGCATTGCTCGCGCGCGGCGCCCGCGGGCGTCTCGCAGCGCATCTCCCAATCTCCAAACTTGCCCCGGGGCGTGCCCTGGGCGGCGGCCAGATCGGCGCCGAGGATCAGCCCCGCCAGCCCGACCAGGGCGAGCGAGAGCGTCCGAAACCAGAGTGGGGTCCAAATCGCCTGCGGCATGTCATCTCCTGCCTTTCGGCGCAAAGCATCTGCGATCCACCGGAAAAATTCAACGGGCGGGCGTCCAGCGCCGCACCAGCGCCCTAGCACATGAAAAGGCGCCTACAATGTGACAAGCCCCAAAATCAAGGGCTGGGGCCGTGTTTTTTCCACTATGCCTTTGGCGGCCAAGGCTAGGCTACAGCATTTTTGGGTGGGGGGTCGCGGGCTAACTGACAGTTACGCGCCCATATGCCGCATGGATGACTCTCCGGCCCCATGTTGCTTAAAAAGCATGATTGTGGTTTTGAAACCCCCATGGGGAGCGCTCTCTTTCAAGAGGGGCTCTGGCTGCCGGCGCCCGGGAGCAGCCGAACGCGATTTGAGCCGCACCGGCGCGGCAGGAGCGATGACTTAGAATGATGCGGAGCAATTTCAGAGGGATTGGCCTCAAGGCCCTGGGGGGAGCGCTTTCGCTCGCGACCTTTGCGGGCGGTTTCGTTTCGTCGGCGGCCGCAGAGGCTCCCGTCGGCATCGCCACGCCCGGCCAGATGGGCTTCCAGACGGCGGTGACGTCGCTGGCGGCGGAGATCCATTCCTTCCACGACCTTCTGTTGTGGATGTGCGTGATCATCTCGCTCTTCGTGCTGGGGCTCCTGGTCTACGTGATGGTGCGCTTCAACGAGAAGGCCAACCCGGTCCCCTCGCGCACAACCCATTCCACGGTCCTCGAAGTTGCCTGGACCATCATCCCCGTCCTGATCCTGGTCGTGATGGCCATCCCCTCCTTCCGGATCCTGACCCACCAGCTCACCCTCCCCGAGGCGGACCTGACCATCAAGGTCACGGGCAAGCAATGGTACTGGTCCTATGATTACCCCAAGGATCAGGGCGACTTCGGCTTCGACTCCATTTTGAAGACCGGCGCTGACCTGAAAGAGGGCGACATTCGCCTCCTCTCCGTCGACAACGAGGCGGTCGTGCCCGTGAACAAGGTCGTCCGCATGCAGGTGACCGGGGCGGATGTGATCCACTCCTTCGTCGTTCCCGCCTTCGGCATCCGCATCGACGCGGTGCCCGGCCGCCTGAACGAGACCTGGTTCAAGGCCGAGCGCGAAGGCCTCTACTACGGCCAGTGCTCCAAGCTCTGCGGCAAGGACCACGCCTATATGCCCATCGCCGTGCGCGTGGTGAGCGAGCAGAAGTATCTGGCCTGGGTCGAGGAAGCGAAGAAGAAGTTCGCCGCCGCTCCCTCGCCGAACGACTTCGCTGACAACGCCGCCATTCGCCAGTAATTCGACCGTCGATATCTCAACAGGACCTATCAGATGGCAACGTCAACCACCCATGACGATCACGCTCACGAAGAGCACGCCCTGCCCACCGGCTGGAGGCGCTACCTCTTCTCGACCAACCACAAGGACATCGGCACCCTCTATCTGATCTTCGCGATCATAGCGGGCGTGATCGGCTTCCTGCTGTCCTTCGCCATTCGCCTGGAGTTGCAGAACCCGGGGATCCAGATCTTCCCGACCATCGCTTCCTGGCTGTCGGGGGACAACTCCCTCGACGCGGCGAAGAACCTCTACAATGTCTTCATCACCGGCCACGGCGTCATCATGATCTTCTTCATGGTCATGCCCGCCATGATCGGCGGCTTCGGCAACTGGTTCGTGCCGCTGATGATCGGGGCGCCAGACATGGCCTTCCCGCGCATGAACAATATCTCGTTCTGGCTGCTGCCCGCCTCCTTCGCCCTGCTGCTCATCTCCATGTTCGTGGAAGGCGCGCCTGGCATGACGGGCTTTGGCGGCGGCTGGGTGATGTATCCCCCGCTCTCGTCCAACACCGGCCATCCCGGCCCGGCCATGGACTTCATCATCCTTTCGCTCCATCTGGCGGGCGCCTCCTCGATCCTGGGCGCGATCAACTTCATCACCACCATCTTCAACATGCGCGCCCCCGGCATGACGCTGCACAAGATGCCGCTCTTCGTATGGTCCGTGCTGGTGACCGCCTTCCTGCTGGTGCTCTCGCTCCCGGTTCTGGCCGGCGCCATCACCATGCTGCTGACCGACCGCAACTTCGGCACGACCTTCTTTGATCCGGCCGGTGGTGGCGATCCGATCCTGTTCCAGCATCTCTTCTGGTTCTTCGGTCACCCGGAAGTCTACATCCTCATTCTCCCGGGCTTTGGCATCATCAGCCAGATCGTCTCGACCTTCTCGCGCAAGCCGGTCTTCGGCTATCTCGGGATGGCCTACGCCATGGTCGCCATCGGCGTCGTCGGCTTCATCGTGTGGGCGCACCACATGTATACGGTCGGCCTGTCGCTCAACACGCAGCGCTACTTCGTGTTCGCCACCATGGTGATCGCGGTGCCCACAGGTGTGAAGATCTTCTCGTGGATCGCGACCATGTGGGGCGGATCGCTCAGCTTCCGCACCCCCATGCTGTGGTCCATCGGCTTCATCTTCCTCTTCACCGTCGGCGGCGTGACCGGCGTGGTGCTCGCCAATGCGGGCGTCGACCGCGCCTTGCACGAGACCTATTATGTGGTGGCCCACTTCCACTACACGATGTCTCTGGGCGCCGTGTTCGCGATCTTCGCGGGCTTCTACTACTGGTTCCCGAAGATCACGGGCTACATGTACAACGAGTTCCTGGGCAAGCTGCACTTCTGGCTGCTGTTCGTGGGCGTGAACCTCGTGTTCTTCCCGCAGCACTTCCTGGGCCTCGCGGGCATGCCGCGCCGCTACATCGACTATCCCGATGTCTACGCGAAGTGGAACTGGTGGTCCTCCATCGGCGCGGAAATCACGGCGGTGAGCCTCGTGGTCTTCCTCTTCATGGTCTACGAAGCCTTCTCAAAGAAGCGCGTCGCTGGCGACAATCCCTGGGGCCCGGCGGCCAATACCCTGGAGTGGACCCTCTCCTCTCCCCCGCCCTTCCACCAGTACGAGACCCTGCCCCGCATCACCGGCGGCGACCACTAATCAGAAGCTCCGGCGGCCCAGCGCCGCCGGAGCCCTCTTCATGAGCAGCGCGCGCGCTGTTCCTGCAGGGGGCTCGAGAGCCGGACGAAGCAAGCCACACCAAGGCGCGACAGCCCCACAGGAACGGAACCCAGCATGAGCTACGCCAGCGAAAACGCAGATGCTCTTGGCGCGACGACCCGGATCTCGGTCGCCCATCCCCGCGACTTCTACGCCCTGCTGAAGCCGCGGGTGATGTATCTCGTAATCCTGACGGCGCTGGCGGGTCTGCTGGTGTCGCCGGGCCATATCCATCCCCTGCTGGGCTTCGTCTCCCTGCTCGCCATCGCGGTGGGCGCAGGCGCCTCGGGCGCCCTCAACATGTGGTATGACGCCGATATCGACGCGCGCATGACCCGCACCAGCACCCGCCCCGTTCCCGCTGGCAAGATCACGGCGGGCGAGACCCTGGCCTTCGGCCTCATTCTCTCGGGCTTTTCGGTTTTCACGCTGGGCGTGGTGGCGAACTGGCTGGCGGCCTTCCTGCTCGCCTTCACCATCGTCTTCTATGTTCTCATCTACACCATGTGGCTGAAGCGCTGGACGCCCCAGAACATCGTGATCGGCGGCGCGGCCGGCGCCCTGCCCCCGGTGGTCGCCTATGCGGCGGCGACGGGAACCATGGCCATCGAGCCCTGGATTCTTTTCGCCATCATCTTCATCTGGACGCCTCCCCATTTCTGGGCGCTGGCTCTGGTGAAGGCCGCCGAATATGAGCGGGTGGGCGTGCCCATGATGCCCAACGCCAAGGGCCCGGACCGCACCCGCACCGAGATCCTCGTCTATTCCATCCTGCTCGCGCCGCTCGGCGTCGCGCCCTGGCTCATGGGCTTCGCGTCCGTGGTCTATGGGGTGGTCGCCATCATCGGCGGCGGCTTCATGATCGCCTATGCGGTGAATGTCTACCGGGTCCGCAGCGCCGAACACGGCGACAAGGCGGCGATGAAGCTCTTTGGTGTTTCGATCCTCTATCTCTTCGCGCTCTTCGGCCTGCTCGTCATCGAGCGGTCCCTTCCGATTATGGCGCGGATGATTGGTTTTGGGAGCTGACGTGAACCAGCAAGCGCAAAATCGCCCCATCCAGATGCTGACCCCCGAGCAGGCGCGCAGCCGCCGCGCGCGCAACATCGCCGTCAGCCTCACCATCGGCTGTCTGGCCATCCTGTTTTACGGGATCACCCTCGTGAAGCTCGGCATGCGCATGGGGCAGATGTGATGAACGCGCCCGCGCCGCAAACCCCCGAGGTCCAGCGTCGGCACCGCAGGGTGGCCTTTGCGGTGACCGGCGTGGTGATGACGATGACGGGCCTGTCCTTCGCTTCCGTTCCGCTCTACGACCTCTTCTGCCGCATGACCGGTTACGGCGGGACGACACAGGTCGCCACCCAGGGCTCGGCGACGCGGGGCGAGCGCACTCTGAGCGTGCGTTTCGACGCCAATGTGGGCCAGGGTCTCCCCTGGGGCTTCGAACCCGAAACCCCCATGGTGAAAGTCCGCACGGGCGTGACGCAAACCGTCTTCTACAAGGTGACCAACCGTTCGGATCGGGAATGGACGGCGACCGCGACCTATAATGTCGCGCCGGACCAGGCGGGCATCTATTTCACCAAGATTTCCTGCTTCTGCTTCAACGAGCAAACTCTTGGCCCCGGCGAAACCGCCGAATGGCCCGTGGTCTT
>CAMDOY010000240.1 GCA_945903655.1 Rhizobium sp. Q54
GGGTGGAGATCTGGCCGAGGCCGAAGAGCACGCCGATCTTCACCCAGTTCACGATGCCGAAGAGCACGGACATGGTGCCCGCGAAGACCGCTGGCGCGAGCTTTTGAGGCATCAGATAGACCTGCATGGGCGGGCCGCCCGCATTGGCGATGAAGCTGGTGAAGCCCGCCACCGTGCTCCACAGGCTCGCCTTGAGCAGCGCAGGTTGGGTTGGCGTGTCGTCCTGGCCCTTGCGCGGCCGGCTCATGAGTACGAAGCTCGAGGCGATGATCCCCACCATGAGCTGCACGGCGCTGGGCGAGACGCTGGTGGCCAGCACCCCTCCGATGGCGATGCCGACCATGGTTCCGGGCAGGCAATAGAAAAAGTTGGTCTTGTGCAGGTTGCGGCGATAGGCCCAGACGCTGACGAAATCCTGCGCGATGAGGATGGGCAGCTGGATGGCCACCGCCTGCACCGGCGAGATCACCAGGCACAGCAGCGGCAGGGCCAGCCCGCCCATGCCCGAAAAGCCCCCCTTGGCCATGCCCTGCAACATGACGGCGGGAATGGCGGCGAGGTAAAAGTGCCAGTCGGTAATCATACGTTCGTCTGATCCTGCGTCTTTCCCGGGCTTTCGCCCGAGCAAGCTTCGTCTAAGAGCTAAGGCCGATGATATTGCCTTGACGCGCCCGACCCCTCACAAAAGGCCGCAGGAAACGTCGGAGGCGTCGATGACCAGCCGTTATCGCGAAGTATATGCTGAATGGCAAAAGAATCCCGAAAACTTCTGGGCGCAGGCCGCCCGCGAGATCGACTGGATCACGCCGCCCACCCGGATTTTCGACGAAAAGGCCGGGGTCTATGGCCATTGGTTTCCGGACGCGGAATGCAACACCTGCTGGAATGCGGTGGATCGCCATGTGGCGGGCGGGCGCGGGGCGCAGGACGCGGTCATCTATGACAGCCCCATGGCGGGCGCCAAGCGCCGCGTCACCTATGGGCAATTGCTCGACGAGGTCAGCACGCTCGCCGCCGTGCTCAGGGATATGGGCGTCAGCAAGGGCGACCGGGTCATCGTCTACATGCCCATGATCCCCGAGGCGCTTTTCGCCATGCTGGCCTGCGCGCGCATCGGCGCCATTCATTCGGTGGTCTTCGGCGGTTTCGCCGCCAAGGAGCTGGCGACGCGCATCGACGACGCCGCCCCCAAGGCGGTGCTCACCGCGTCCTGCGGCATCGAGCCGGGCCGTCTGGTGCCCTACAAGCCCCTGCTCGACGAGGCCATTCGCCTCGCCAGCGTCAAGCCCGACGCCGTTCTGCTGTTGCAGCGCGAGCAGGCGGAAGCTTCCATGATCGCTGGCCGCGATCACGATTGGGCCGCCTGCGTGGAGGCCGCCCGCGCGGCGGGCAAGCGCGCCGATTGCGTGACGCTGAAGGCCACCGATCCGCTCTATGTGCTCTACACCTCCGGCACCACGGGCATTCCCAAGGGCGTGGTGCGCGACAATGGCGGCCACATGGTCGCGCTCAAATGGACCATGAAGAATCTCTACGGTATCGATCCCGGCGAGGTCTTCTGGGCGGCCTCGGATGTGGGCTGGGTCGTGGGCCACAGCTACATCGTCTATGCGCCCCTGCTGCATGGGGCGACGACCGTGATCTATGAAGGCAAGCCCGTGGGCACGCCGGACGCGGGCGCCTTCTGGCGCATGATCGAGGAATATGACATCGCCGCGCTCTTCACCGCGCCGACCGCCTTCCGCGCCATCAAGAAGGAAGACCCGAATGCGGAGCATCTCAAACGCTATCAGTTGAAGAGCCTGCGCACCCTGTTCCTCGCGGGCGAGCGCGCCGATCCCGACACCGTGCAATGGGCCGAGCGCATTCTCGGCGTGCCGGTGATCGATCACTGGTGGCAGACGGAGACCGGCTGGTGCATCGTCGGCGATCCCGTGGGCCTCGGCATGTTGCCGATCAAGCATGGTTCGCCCACCGTGCCCATGCCCGGCTATGACGTGCGCATCGTCGATGAGGCCGCCCAGCCCGTGGCCGATGGCAAGATGGGCTCCATCGTCATCAATCTGCCCCTGCCGCCTGGCGCCCTGCCGACGCTGTGGAAAAACGACGCGCGCATGTTCGAGAGCTATCTCGCCGAATTCCCCGGCTACTACAAAACCGCCGATGCGGGCTACCGGGATGCGGACGGCTATCTCTACATCATGGGCCGCACGGACGACATCATCAACGTGGCGGGCCATCGCCTGTCCACCGGCGGCATGGAGGAGGTGCTGGCCTCCCATCAGGATGTCGCGGAATGCGCGGTCATCGGCATCAAGGATGCGCTGAAGGGCGAGCAGCCCTGCGGATTTGTGGTGCTGAAATCGGGCGTCACGCGCGAGCCCGCGCTGATCGAGAAGGAGCTGGTGGCGCTGGTGCGCGACAAGATCGGCCCCGTGGCCGCCTTCAAGATCGCGGTGACCGTGGCGCGCCTGCCCAAGACCCGCTCGGGCAAGATCCTGCGCGGCACCATGAAGAAGATCGCCGACGGCGACGAATGGACCGCGCCCGCGACGATCGATGATCCGGCGATTCTGGATGAGATTCAGGCGTCATTGAAGGCGAAGGGGGTTTAGGGGTCGCAAAAAAATGGGCCCGCCGACACCACGGCGAGCCCTTTTTCTTGTCTCGTTCAGAACGTCTGGCTAAGCGCGGCGTGGCTCGTGTGAGTCCGCAGACGCCGCCGTCAGCCTCATTCCTTGACCTTGAGGTCCTTGAGCTTGGAGAAGACCGAGTCCACGTCGAAATCGTCGTGCTCGTCGCGGGCGGGGGCCGAGGGCTGGGCCTTGCCGAACACGTCTTCCTGGCTGAAGGTCATCTCGGGACGGGGCCCGGTGGTGATCTCGGCCGAGAGCAGCATGGCGCCCTGATCGAGGGCCTGCTGCGGACGCTCCTTGTTGCCGCGCGCCACCTCCATGTCGAGGTCCATCTGCGAGCACATGCCCAGCGTCACGGGATCCATGGGGGTCAGGTTGGCCGCGTTCCAGTGGGTGCGGTCGCGGATCGACTGCAGGGTGGTCTTGGTGGTGCCCGCCAGACGCATGATCTGCGCGTCCTTCAACTCGGGATGGTTGCGTAGCAGCCACAGGATCGCGTTGGGGCGATGCTCCCGGCGGGACTTGGGCGTGTAGCGCTTGCCGCGCGCCTTCATCTCGGGAATGTGCACCTTGGAGACGGCGAGGCGCAGTTGATAGCTGGCGCTGGCCTCGCCGCGCGCGATCTCTTCGCGGGTGAGCTGGTTGGAGGTGATGGGGTCATGACCCTTGATCCCCGCCGCGACTTCGCCATCGGCGATTCCCTTCACTTCAAGCGGATGAAGTTTGCAGAAATCAGCGATCTGATCGAAGGTCAGCGAGGTGTTCTCGACAAGCCAAACGGCCGTCGCCTTGGGCATCAGCGGGGCTTCGCTCATCAGCAATCTCCTTTGCGCGCCGGTCGCGCTGCGTCTGTCGGGTCAGGCGCGAGCCCCGCCGGGCTTTCGCCTGGCTGAGGCTACAGCCTCAAACTCGACATCCATGATGGGAAGATCAAGATATACGCGCCCGGGCCGGGGAAAGCAACGATTCCGTGACGAAGGCCGCAAATCCCCTTCACAGGGTCAAAACCACCTTGCCGATGTGCTGGGAGGTCTCCAGCCGCGCATGGGCCTTGGCGGCGTCGGCCAAGGCGAAGGTCGAGTCCATGACCGGGCGGATCTGGCCGGCTTCGATCAGGGGCCAGACCTTTGCGCGCAGGGCGGTCGCGATGGCGGCTTTCTCCGCCACGGTGCGCGGGCGCAGGGTCGAGCCCATATGGCGGATGCGCCGCTGGCTCATGTAGCGCAGGTCCGCCTTGGACCCCTGCATCATGGCGATCTGGGTGACGCGCGCGTCCATGGCGGCGCATTGGTGGTTGCGCTCCACATAGGGCCCGCCGACCATGTCGAGGATCACGTCAGCCCCATGGCCGCCGGTGATTTCCTTCACAGCGGGCACGAAGTCGGTGGTCTTGTAGTTGATCGCCGCATCCGCGCCCAGCTTGCGGCAGGCGTCGCATTTCTCGTCCGAACCGGCTGTCACGATGACCTTCGCCCCGAAGGCCTTGGCCAGCATGATGGCGGTGGTGCCGATGCCTGAGCTGCCGCCGTGGATCAGCAGCCATTCCCCCGCCTTCAGCCCGGCCATTTCAAAGACATTGACCCAGACCGTGAAGAAGGTTTCCGGCAGGGCGGCGGCCTCCACCATGGAAAGCCCCTTGGGGACGGGCAGGGCGTGGCTCTCGTGGACGGCGCAATAGTCCGCATAGCCGCCCCCATGGGCGAGCGCGCAGACCTTGTCGCCGAGCTTCCAGGCGGTGACGCCCGCGCCCAGAGCCACGACCTCGCCCGCGATTTCAAGGCCCGGCAGATCCGAGGCGCCGGGCGGCGGGGGATAGCGGCCCTCGCGCTGGGAGATGTCGGGCCGGTTGACGCCAGCGGCGGCCACCTTGACGAGGATTTCCCCCGGGCCGGGCTGGGGCAGGGGGCGCTGCTCGGCTGCCAGAACTTCGGGCCCGCCGGGGCGGGAAATGGCGATGGCGGTCATGGTGGCGGGCAGAGTCATGGCGGGGATCCCCTCAGCTTTTCGTTCTCTTCGAAGTACCCCCGTTGCGCGCCCGGGGCAACGGTCTCTTGCGCCCGTGCGGCGGGGCGCCATAATTGAAGCCTGTAGCGGGAGATCCACCATGGCCTTGTTCGACGAAGCCGATCCCTTCGGAAGGGCGCCCAAGGCCCCGCCGGTCCATGAGATCGGGCAGCCGCTCGACACGCTTTCCGCCCACGAACTGGCGGAGCGGATCGAGATGCTGCAGGCCGAGATTGCGCGGCTTGAGGCCATGCGCGTCTCCAAGGAGGCCTCCAAACGCGCCGCCGACGCTTTCTTCAAACAGGGCTGAGGCGGCGGCGTTAACCTTAATAACAGGTTACCCGCACAGGACCCGGCCTTTGGCTCTATGGTGGACCAAATTCCGCAGATCCCTGCGAGTTGTGGCCAGTGAGTTCCCATGTCCACCAGAGCATCAGGCGTTGTCGAGCCCTTTGGCGCGGTTCCCTTCGGGCAGAAGCTCGCGGGATCGGACGCCTTCAAGAGCCTTTTCAAGGAAGGCATGTATCTGGTGGAGCTTTCCGCCGCCTATCTCGATGGGCCCGGGCGGCTGGAGGCCAAGGCCCTGCCGCGCGCGGTGGCTCTGGCCTATGCCTCCGAAAGCATGCGCCTGACCACGCGCCTTATGCAGATGGCCTCCTGGCTCCTGATGCAGCGGGCGGTGAACGAGGGGGAAATGACCCCCGTTCAGGCCCAGCAGGAAAAAAACAAGGTGAAGCTCAGCCGCCAGGACCTGTCCTGCGATTTCGAGACCTTCTCGACCCTGCCGGAGGTGCTGCAGGACCTCTGCGAGCAATCGCTGCGCCTGCAATCGCGCATCATCCACCTGGACGCTCTGCTCTATCCCGGCGCCCTTGGCGCCTCTCGCCTCGCCCGCCCCGTCGCCATTGAATCGCAGCTGGCGATGTTGCGCGAGGCTTTTGACGCGCGTGGGGGGTGAGGATCCCTAGGGAGCCGCCAGACACAGAACGCAAAAAACCCCGGCAATGCCGGGGTTTTCCATTAAGGCGCAGTGGCTTACTTGCGCGCGCCGATGCTGCCGAAGCGCGAAGTGAAGCGCGACAGGCGCCCGCCGCGGTCGAGCAGCTGCTGGGAGCCGCCGGTCCAGGCCGGGTGGGTCTTGGGATCGATGTCAAGGTTGAGCTTGTCGCCCTCCTTGCCGTAGGTGGAGCGGGTCATGTATTCCGTTCCATCGGTCATGACGACCGTGATGAAATGGTAGTGGGGATGGATATCGGCCTTCATCGTCTGTTCCTTCGACAAAGTTAGGGTCAGGACGCGCCGAAGGGGACGACACGGCCGGAAGGGGGTTCCCAAAGCTGGGGTTGCGCCCCTATACCGCAGGTGGGACGGTCAAACAAGGCGCCATGCGAAGGCGCTGACAAGGAAACAGGGGCCGGGCCCCGGGATTGAATGATGACGGACAAGGGCACAGCCAGCAACCCAGCCAAAAAGCCGCGCACCT
>CAMDOY010000241.1 GCA_945903655.1 Rhizobium sp. Q54
GCCAGGGCCAGCGCCTGCCGCTCCGCCTCGTGGAGGCGCAGCTTCATGGTGCGCAGGCCCCGCAGGCACAGGAAGGCGTCCTCTGGGCCCGCGCACATGGCGAAGGCGTCGAAGGTCTGGCGCAGGCGCTTGAACCAGGCCTTGTTGGCGGAGACGAGGCCCAGCAAGAGGTCCGAATGGCCCGAGAGATATTTGGTGCCGGCCTCAATGGCCAGATCCACCCCCCGGTCGTGGGGCGGGAAGAACAGGGGCGTCGCCCAGGTATTGTCCATGATCACGCAGGCGCCGCGCCCGTGGGCGACGTTTGCGATGGCCGGCACATCCTGCATCTCGAAGCTCTGGGAACCCGGCGCCTCGACCAGAATGGCTGATGTGTTGGCGCGAAACAGGGCTTCGACCCCGGCGCCCAGCTGCGGATCGTAATAGGTGGTCTCGACCCCCATGCGGGCCAGGACCGTGTCGCAGAAGTGGCGGGTGGGGCCATAGGCCGAGTCGCTCACGAGGAGGTGATCGCCCGATTTGACGGCGGTCATCAGCGCCAGGGTGATGGCGGCAAGGCCTGTTGGGGCCAGCACCGTGCCCTCGGCGTTGGAGAGTTCGGTCCAGGCGTCTTCCAGCGCCTTGGTGGTCGGCGTGCCCTTGGTGCCATAGGTATAGGGCACATTTCGATCTTTCAGGCTCGCCATGGTGGGGAAAAGCACCGTGGAGCCCCGATAGATCGGCGTATTGACGAAACCATACTGTTCCTCGGGGTCGCGCCCGGCGTGGATGAGCCGCGTCGCGCTGCGCAGGCCTGCCTTCGTTTCGTTCGTCAGCTTTGACATCGCATCGTTTCCGTTTCGCAAAGGCTTGACCGGCGACGTGAATACCCCTTGGATAGAGGGCATGGATTAGTCTTGCCGCCAGGCGGCTGACGCCGCATCGCCGGGATACCACGACTGGAGCATTTTCATGATGAAACGTCTATTGATTGCCGCCAGCTTCGCCGCCTGCGTCACTACCGGCGCCTCTGCGGGCGTTCTCGACACCATCAAGCAGAAGGGGTTCCTCTCCTGCGGCTCCAACACCGGCCTCGCTGGTTTTGGCCTGCCCGACGACAAGGGCGTGTGGACAGGCCTCGACGTGGAGTTCTGCCGCGCCATCGCCGCCGCGATTTTCAATGATCCCACCAAGGTGAAATTCATCCCCCTCACCGCCAAGGACCGCTTCACCGCGCTCCAGTCCGGCGAAGTGGATGTGCTGGCGCGTAACGGCACCTGGACCCAGTCCCGCGAGGCCGAGCTTGGTCTGCATTTCGGCGGCGTGAATTATTACGACGGCCAGGGCTTCATGACCCGCAAGAAGAACAACATTTCTTCCGCGCTGGAGCTGAACGGCGCCTCGATCTGCGTGCAGCAGGGCACCACGACCGAGCTGAACATGGCGGACTTCTTCCGCACCAATAACATGAAATACGAGGGCATCGCCTTCGCCACCGCCGACGAGGCCATCAAGGCCTATGACACCGGCCGCTGCGACGCCTTCACCACCGACGTCTCCCAACTCTATAGCGAGAAGCTGAAGCTGGTGAACCCGGATGACACCATCGTGCTCCCCGAGGTCATCTCCAAGGAGCCTTTGGCGCCTGCGGTGCGCCAGGGCGACTCCCAATGGTTCAACATCGTGCGCTGGACCCATTACGCCATGCTGAACGCCGAGGAGATGGGCGTCACCAAGGCCAATGTGGACGAGAAGATGAAGTCCCAGACGCCGGAAGTGCGCCGTCTGCTGGGCGTCGAGGGCGATTTCGGCAAGGGCCTTGGCCTGACGAAGGATTGGGCCTACCGCATCGTCAAGCATGTGGGCAACTATGGCGAGAGCTTTGATCGCAACGTGGGTGAAAACTCCAAGCTGAAGATCAAGCGCGGCCAGAACAACCTCTGGTCCAAGGGCGGCCTGCAATACGCGCCGCCGGTGCGCTAAGCGGCAAGGCGCTGCGGGCGCAGGGGCATGAGCGAGCGCGGGCGAGAGGCGGTCAGGCCGCAGGTACCGCTGCTGCATGACCCGCGCTTTCGCGGATTGCTGACGCAGGCGGTCACGGCTGTCGTCGTGCTCTCCCTGCTCTGGGTGGCGGTTGACAACGCCGCCACCAACATGCGCGCGCGGGGCATCCCCACCAATTTCGATTTCTGGAATCGGGTGGCTGGCTTCGACATCAACCAGACGCTGATCCCCTATTCGGCGGTGTCGACCTATGGGCAGGCCTTTCAGGTGGGCCTGCTGAACACCCTTCTGGTGGCGGGGGTCGGCATCGTCTTCGCCACGCTTCTGGGTTTCACGTTGGGGGTGATGCGCCTGTCGTCCAACTGGGCGGCGCGCAGCTTCGCCACGGTCTATGTGGAGACCCTGCGCAATGTGCCGCTGCTGCTGCAATTGCTGTTCTGGTACAACGCCATCCTGAGCCCCTTGCCCGCGCCCCGCGCCTCCCTCGCCATGCCCTCGGTGACGCTGACCTGGCCGGACGCCGCGTCCTTTGGGCTGGCGCTGGGGGCGGGGGCGCTGGCCATCTTCGCCACGCGCTTCGCCCGGGGCCAGACGCCCGGCAGCGCAGGGGCCTTGCTGGCGCCCATCGCCTCGGCGCTGGGCTGGATCGTGGCGCTGATCGCGCTGCCCTTCGGCGCTGCGGCCTTTTGGGGCGAGCCCGGCGGGGGCGTGCTGCATTGGGGTGGGCCAGCGGGCCTCTATCTCAACAATCGCGGGCTGCTGTTGCCCAACCCCAGCTTTGGGCCGGGGTCGGGATGGGTGCTGGCGGCGCTGGCGCTGGCTGTCGCGGCGAGCGTCCTCTACACGCTGCAAGCCCGCCGCAGGCAGGCGGCCACAGGCGCGCAGAGCCCCGTGGGGCTCGTGAGCCTCGCCTTGCTGATTGGTCTGCCCCTGATCGCCTTCATGGCCACGGGCGCCCCTGTGACGCTCGACTATCCGGTGCTGCGGGGTTTCAATTTTCAGGGGGGCCTGCGCGTCAATCCCGAGTTCGTCGCGCTGGTGCTGGGGCTGGTGCTCTACACCGCCTCCTTCATCGCCGAAGAGGTGCGCGCGGGCGTGCAATCGGTGGCGAAGGGCCAGAGCGAGGCCGCCCATGCGTTGGGCCTGCGCGCCTCGCCCACCCTGCGGCTGGTGGTGTTGCCCCAGGCCATGCGGGTGATCCTGCCCCCGCTCACCAGCCAATATCTGAACCTCACCAAGAACTCCTCGCTGGCGGTCTTCATCGGCTATCCCGAACTCGTGCAGGTCTTCATGGGCACGGTGCTGAACCAGACGGGCGCGGCGGTGCAGGTCATCGCCGTCACCATGGCGGTCTATCTGACGATCTCGCTGGCGACCTCGGGCCTCATGGCCCTCTATGCGCGCCGCACGGCCTGGGCGGAGCGCTAGATGGACCAGCGTCCGAGCCCCGTCTTCCTGCGCACCACGTCCAGCCCCGTGCTGCCGCCGCCTGTCTTTGCGGGCGGGCCGGTGAAATGGGTGCGCGAGAACATGCTGGCGGGACCGGGCTCGGCCCTGTTCACGGTGGCGGGCCTGCTCTTCATCCTCTGGGTGACGCCGGGGCTGGTGCGCTATCTGCTGATCGACGCCGTCTGGTCCTCGCCCGATGGGGCGGCCTGCCGGGCGCCGGGGGCGGGGGCCTGCTGGAGCTTCATCGCCCGCAAGCTCGATTTCTTCCTCTACGCCTCCTATCCCCGCGAGATGGTCTGGCGGGTGAACCTCTGCATGGCCATGGGCGGTGTGCTGGCGGTGTGGCTGCTGTGGCCGGGCGCCGCGCGCAAGGGGCTGGGCGCCCTCCTGTTCTTCATCGCCTATCCCGTGGCGAGCCTGCTGCTGCTGCATGGATCGGATGCGCTTGGCCTGCCCAAGGCGCCCACGGATCTTTGGGGCGGCATGTTCCTGAGCATGATCGTCGCCACCGTGGGCATCGTGTTCTCGCTGCCCGGCGGCGTGCTGCTGGCGCTGGGGCGACGCTCGCGCCTGCCGGTGGTGCGCTTCTTCGCCACGCTCTTCATCGAATTCGTGCGCGGGGTGCCCTTCATCACCGTGCTCTTCATGGCCAACACCATGCTGCCGCTCTTCGTGCCCGCCAACTGGTCGCCGGACCGGCTGGTGCGCCCGCTGGTGGGCGTGACGCTCTTCGCCAGCGCCTATATGGCGGAGATCGTGCGGGCGGGCCTGCAGGCCATCCCCAAGGGTCAGAGCGAGGGCGCCATGGCCCTGGGCCTGAGCCATTGGGGCATGATGCGGCTGATCATCCTGCCGCAAGCCCTCACGGTGGTGATTCCGGGCATTGTCGGCATCTTCATCGGCCTGTTCAAGGACACCACGCTGGTGGCGGTGGTGGGCATTCCCGATTTCCTGCGCACGGTCGAGACGGCGCGGCTGGATCCGGCCTGGGCGGGGCCGACCATCTCGGCCACGGGCTACATCTTCGCCGGACTCTTCTACTGGGTCTTCTGCTTCGGCATGTCCCGTTACTCGCTCATGATGGAGCGTCGGCTGTCGGCCGGGCGCAAGAGATAGGATCCCCACCATGGCCTCCCCCGCTTCCGCACCAGCCCATGCCGGCGCCGCCATCGAGATGATCGGCGTCAACAAATGGTATGGGCAATTCCATGTGCTGCGCGACATCAACCTGAGCGTGGGGCAGGGCGAGCGCATCGTCATCTGCGGGCCCTCGGGCTCGGGCAAATCGACGCTGATCCGCTGCATCAACCGGCTGGAGGAGCATCAAGCCGGGCGCATCATCGTGGAGGGCGTGGAGCTGACCAATGATCTGCGCAAGATCGACGAGATCCGCCGCGAGGTCGGCATGGTCTTCCAGAACTTCAACCTCTTTCCCCATCTGAGCATTCTGGAGAATTGCACCCTGGCGCCCATCTGGGTGCGCAAGATGCCCAAACGCGAGGCCGAAGAGGTCGCCATGCACTACCTGACCCGGGTGAAGATCCCCGAGCAGGCGCACAAATATCCCGGCCAATTGTCCGGCGGGCAGCAGCAGCGTGTGGCCATCGCCCGGGCCCTGTGCATGAACCCCAAGATCATGCTCTTCGACGAGCCCACCTCCGCCCTTGATCCTGAAATGGTGAAGGAGGTGCTGGACACCATGGTGGCTCTGGCGCGCGATGGCATGACCATGCTCTGCGTGACCCATGAGATGAACTTCGCCAAACAGGTCGCCGACCGCGTGATCTTCATGGACCGGGGCGAGATCGTGGAGTCGAATGTGCCCGAGGCCTTCTTCGCCAATCCCCAGCACGAGCGCACGAAACTCTTCCTGAGCCAGATCCTGGGCTGAGAGCGGCGGCGCAGCGGTTGCCTCGCCCCAAGGGGCGGTGTACCCAGCCCCATGCAAATTCTCGCCATTCTCCTCGACGTCGTCATGCCCGTGTTTCTCGTGGCGGCGGTGGGCTATGGCTGGGCGCGCAAGGACAAGCCGTTCGACCCCACCTTCGTGTCCCTGCTGGTGACGGTGGTGGGCACGCCCTGTCTGGTGGTGGACAGTCTGTCGGGCGCGGGGCTGCAATTGGGGGCGCTCGGCCAGATCGCGCTGGCTTCGGCGCTGTGCCATGCGCTGGCCCTGGGGCTTGGATATGTGGTGGTGCGCGCCGCCGGTCAGTCGGTGCCGACCTATCTGCCCTCGCTCACCTTTTCCAACACCGGCAACATGGGCCTGCCGCTGACGCTCTTCGCCTTCGGCCCGGCGGGCTTCGCCCTCTCCATCGCCTATTTCACCATTGCATCGCTGGCGAATTTCACCCTGGGGCAGGCGATTGCGGCCAAGGGCATTTCCTTTGGCGAGCTGCTGCGCATGCCCCTCATCTGGGCCATCGCGCTGGCGATCACGCTGGCGCTGACGGGGGTGGCGCTGCCCTCTTTCGTCGCGCGCGCAGTGCATATCATGGGCGGGCTGACGGTGCCCCTCATGCTGCTGTCGCTGGGCTATTCGCTGGCGAAGCTGAAGATCCAGTCGCTGGGGCGCGGCGTTGGTTTTTCGCTGGTGCGGCTGGTGGGGGGCTTTTGCATCGGCTGGACGGTGGCGACCCT
>CAMDOY010000242.1 GCA_945903655.1 Rhizobium sp. Q54
TAATAAAATGGCGACGAGTTCGGCGACATCGCTCGCTGCCACAGTGCCGCTCAGAGCCGAGCGTCCATCGAGGGCCACCCTTGCCTCCGGGTCCATCTCAGCCGCCATTCCGGTCTCCACCACGGCTGGCGCGATCGCGTTGACGCGGATACCGAAGCAGCCCAGCTCCGTCGCCAAGACACCGGTTGCATGAATAAGGGCCGCCTTGCTGCCGCCATAAGCAAGCGTCCCTGCATCGGCGCGCAGACCGGCGACGGATGCGATATTGACAATCGCGCCCACTTTGGCTCGCACCATTTTCTTAACCACGTACTGTGTGAACAGGATCTGGTTGAAGTAATTAACGTCGAAGACGCGCTTCATGTCCTCGATGCGGGTCATCGCGAAGCGGCCGCCTGAGGCGACACCGGCGGCGTTCACGAGCGCATCGATGCGGGAATGGTCTTTGTGGAGGCGTTGCGCGCAGGCCTTAACCGACTCCGTGTCGGCTAGATCGAGCGGAATGAACCCGACGGTCGGATGGGTTGCCATAAGGGCGTCCAGCCCGTCCGATAGCGACCTGCTGCAGGCAACTATCAAATAGCCACGCGACGCCAGCAACGTCGCGACCGCCAAGCCAATCCCACGGCTCGCTCCGGTCACCACTGCTGTCCGCACGCGGTCGTCAGTCATCTGCATGCCCTCGGCATTTTGCCAGCACCGGCTCAAGCAGATCATAATCGATATCCGGCATCACGGTGTGGTTGGGAAAGAGTGGCGTCGGCTTGCCGGTCAGGGCACGAAACACGGCAGGATCGGAGAAATAGGAGATCACTGCTTGTTCTACGAAGCCGTCGATCAGATCCAACGCACGCGCCTTCAGCGCGTTGAGAACGCCGTTCGGTTCCCCCCCTGCATCCAGGCTCGTCCTATCGCGTAGCAGCGCGTCGATGTCGTCGAGCCTGTCGAAATGCGACTCAAGATTAGTCACCGCTGCGGTCTCCGACGCTGCGGGTACCCCGCGGTGGGGGTCGCCGGGAAACATCGCACGGAAAAGGTCAAGCGAGGGTCGATCTGACATGCTCATCCATACAATCTGCCAGCAAGAGAGCGACGGCCTGAATCGTGTTCGCCGGATTGACGCAAGAACCGCTTACAAAGACGCTGGAGTCGGCGACATAGAGATTCTCAGTGTCGTGCACGCGGCCTTGGGCGTCAACAACAGATCGATGTGGATCGTCGCCCATCCGCGCAGTTCCCATCAGGTGCCACCCTGTGTTACGAACTGGACCGTAGGCCCAACTGCGCCTTGCGCCAGCCGCCGCCATTAACTCCCGCGCCCTACTCATGCCGTGGATCATCATCTTCCGCGTGTTAGCATGCAGCGCATAATGGATCTTTACCCCCGGATCGCCAAAGCGGTCGTGCCGACTGTCGTCGCGTTCGACCCGGTTGTCCGCCTCAGGCAGATCTTCGCATATGATGGCAATCATCAGTTGCCGGGCGTAGAGCGCATCAAAATCGTCGTAGATGGCGGCGCCGAACCGTAGTTTTCGCTTGGCCAGCGCAGAGAGCGCTGTCTCAACCGGTCCCGCGCCCCGCAGGGCCTGCATCATGTAACCAAGATGGTGATCGGCGCCGGGGGTGCGATGAAACTGAAGGCTATAGAGCATACAGCCTTGCGGCCCGGAATCTGTATCAAGTCGTTGGTCTAAGATGCCCTCGACGTAGCCCAGAGGGTGGATCATGAGATTGCGCCCGACCTGCCCACTGGAATTGCCGAGCCCGTGCGGGCGTTCGGCGGTCCGCGAATTGAGCAGGATACGCGGCGTGCCTATGGCGCTCGCCGCCAGAACGATGGAGCGAGCCTCGAACACTCGGCGCTCGCCAGCATTGTCAAACCCCTCTACGCCGTAGGCCTTGCCATCGCGCACGAGCACCTTTGAAACAGCAAATTCCGGCACCTGTGTCAGGCCGAGGCGCAAAGCCTCGCGCAGATAGGTGTTGTCGGCGCTCGCCTTTGCTCCTTGCGGACAGCCCGTATTGCAGGGGCCGAGATTGAGACAGGCGCCGCGATCGTCGCGCGCTCGCGTCAGGATCGCCGAAAAGCTGGGCCACCAGTGCCACCCTAGTGCGTTGAACGCCTCGGCGAGCCGAGCGCCGGCTGCGCCCAGGGGTACCGGAGGCAGCGCCTCTTCTATCTGCGGGTAGAATGGATCTCCAACCAGACCAGAGAGCCCCATCATTCGCTCGTTGGTGGCGAAATAGGTGGCGAGATCGCGATATTTGACAGGCCAGTCGGTCCCGAGCCCCTCGCGGCTCCGGAGTTCGAAGTCGACCTCGTGAAAGCGGGGGAAATGGCCAGAATACAAAATTGTTGAACCGCCAACGGCGTTGAAGTTGCAGACCGCAATGGGAGAGCCACTGTCATCGACGGGATAGTCGAAGCGATTCTGGCGCTCGGCAATTACCGGATTAAATTCGGTCCGCTTGCGGCGTTCCCAATCGAGACCCGTCGTTGGGTACAGCGATGGATCCATCTGCGGTCCGCGGTCGACGCATAGGACGCTGTGTCCTTTGGAGACGAGCGACCATGAGACCGCTGCTCCAGCAGCGCCGGCTCCCACAACGATAAAGTCGAAGCGCTTCATTTCTTGGGCAGATACTGTTCGAAGATCTCTGGTATAGTGATCATCATCTCAGCTTCACATGCGACCTCTCCATCAGTGTATCCAATCGCATGGCCCTTGCACACCCCTCGTCGCCACGAATCCACGTAGGCCTCAAGCACAAGGCTCTGCCCGGGCAACACTTCCTTGCGAAACCGGACCATATGCTGGAGTGCGTGGGTGATCATGCCCTTCAGGCCGTCCTGCGTGGTGATGGCCACGGTTAGCATCTGCGCCATGGCTTCCAGCTGCAGCGCTCCTGGCATATTCGGTCGCCCGGGAAAGTGGATGGGGAAGTACCATTCATTGTTGGAAAGGTACTTGTAGCCCTTGGCGTACTTCCCTGGCTCAACGTCGGACACGCAGTCGATCATCAGAAAAGGATATCGATTTGGCTGATATTCTTTCAGCTCCTCGCCGTTCAACGAAAACCCCACGACAGTGCTCCTTCAATCTGAAAGTCTGCGTCTCTCAGCCCCCTGGGAGAAATACTCAAGATTCATCCTATCAACTCGCCCCCAGATTTCCCATAGGCACCCTGATGAGGCCAACGTCAACCAGTTGCCGCGAACCAACCGCAAGATCTCGAAGTTCACAATCGCGTTGAGAAAGACCAAATCATCGCCATAAGTCGAAAGTTTTATCAACCGTTCTTCGATATCGAAAAAGCCTGGATCACCGCACATTGACTCAGCTCGGCTTCGATCTCAAAACGGGGATCAAGATAGGACAGCGCAGGCTAGCTTTTTTAAGGCCGCTCGCTGCTGTTGCCTTGAGTTAGCGCGTATAAACAATGTTTTCCTCGCCAAAATAGTTTTGAACTCGCTTGCGGCTTTCAATTCGAAAACCATTACTCACGAATATTTCATTACAGGCGTCAAAATTCGCACCCTCTTCCTCAAGTTCTATAAATATCTTTTTGAGACCATGATTTTTTAGCGTAAGGGGCATACCTTTCAATACCTGCTGTTCTGACCCATCAACATCTATCTTGATGTAGTTAGGCGACGGTATCTTCGTGAGTTCCAAAAAATCATCAAGTGTATATTTCAATACGATTTGTTTAAAATCAGGCGTGAATAATTTATGCCCTCTTTTGACTTCGTTGTCGAGGATCTTCAAATGACCGCCCAGTTCGAATTTTTCCATATAGATGCTTCCCATTCCTGTTATGTCTGAAAGCGCTACGTTGAAATTACAAACATCATGCGAAAAGATTGTATGATTTAAATATGTGTTGTGATTTAATAATGAAAAATTTCCGACCTCTGGCTCGAAACATACCACTTTTATAGATTTCGCAGCAGCATATAGGGCGAAAATGCCATTGCTTGCGCCAATATCGAAATAAGATTCGTCGCTTGGAATTTGATCAATAAAATCTAAAAGTTCAGGTTCAATGTGTTCTTGACCATATGCTTGCCATAACAGACGTTTTGAGGTTGTTATGAAATTGAGACTTTTGCCGCGAATAACCGAAGTGGAAACAAGATCTGAATTTTCAATCATAGTTACGCGGCTAACATTCTCGCGGCCCGCGATATCTTCGAGTTGAACCCTTTTCACAAGTGGGGAGGGAGTTAATCCAGCTTTTAACCGACGCTCATATTCTTCCATCTGATCTAATTCTTGCTGAGTATGAGTGTCTTTGGTCATTGCTGTCGCCTTTTGTCAATGGTCACATGGGTTGGTCGGTTTGTTTGAACAGCGTTGGTCCATTCGATACGCGGAAACGGGTTAAAGTCGGCCTCATGAGGCGTCGCCTGCGATAGGCCCCCGTCGACCGGACAATGCTAGTGCAAAACGAATTTGTGCGCTAGGCGTTCGGCTCAGCTGGTCGGGGTAGCGGAGTCGACCGCGCCCTTGACGGGTATGAGGACTGCGGGCGCTGGCGGCTTATCATGACGTCAGCGGTCTTCGCTCCCGCGGCTACGATCCACTCCTCCACCACCTTGGCGAACTCGGGGCAATTATCGGAGCGGATACACACAGCACGCGCCGAAGGAGGAACAGATCCGACAAGACATCGATGACTCCTGCTGATTTGCGCCTCAGGGACATCTTGTCTTCCGACTGTGCCGACCTAGCCCAAAAAGCTCTGCGTCAGTGCGACGTAGTCGGGTTTGTTGGACGCGGTGCGGGGCAGCGCTGCGCAAATCTCGATGCGCACCATAGAGGGATGAAAGTCGAAGGCCTCATCGATAGCCGCCTTAACAGATTCGACATTGGCGCCGGTGGCGCAGACGATAAGGCGATTCTCCTCCCCGATGAGCATGCAGGACAACCCAGAGTTCACCAGAACAGATTCGGCGTGATCAAGATTGACCGAGATGCCGTTTAACTTGATGAAGCGCTTCTTACGGCCAACGATGGTGATGAAGCCGTCGGCGTCGATGCGGGCCACGTCTCCGGTGTGCAGGCGACCGCCAAAGTGGTCGCCCTCGCCGAGATTGGCGAAGCCCAAGGCATAGCCCATCGAAACGTTGGGACCTTCGTAGATGAGTTCGCCCTCGCCGGTTTCCGATGCCGCATCGACGATCCACACGCGGCCACATGGAATCGGAACACCTACGCTGCCGAGTTTCTCCTCGGCGCATTCGGGCGGCACATATGAGATCCGCGGCGCGGCCTCCGTTTGGCCATACATGGTAAAATAGCGCACGCCGTGTTCGGCGAAATATTTCGCAAAATGCTGGGTCAGGCGTGGCGCCAGTCTGCCACCCGCCTGGGTAACGCACACCAGATGGGCGAGCGTTTTCTCGCTCAGGCGGATCCTGCGCATCGTCTCAAAGGTAAAGGGAACACCTGCGATGTCCGTGACACGCGCGCGTTCGACACTCTGCCACAGACCGCGCTCAAGAATGGAATGCTCGGTCAGGAGCATCGAGGCGCGAACTAAGACAGTATTGTGCAGCACCGAAAGGCCGTAGGAATAGTGAAAGGGTAGCAGGCTGACTGTGGTCCGTTGCGACGTCATGGCGAGATAGCCGACGATCGCCTGCGTGCACGATTCAATGTTACGCGCGGTGAGTCGCACGCATTTCGGATCGCCGGTGGAGCCCGACGTCGGAATCAGCAAGGCGAGATCGTCATGCAGCCGATGATCGACGACGGCGAAACGCTCGAACAGCGCCTTGGCGCCCAGTCTGCGGATGGCGTGATAGCCATCGGGCGCGGCCCCCGCTTGGCCAAAGAGGTAACGGGGTTCGTAGGCGTCGATCGTCTTGGTTAGGGCCGAGACCTTGC
Source organism: Rhizobium sp. Q54 (assembly GCA_945903655.1). Lineage (GTDB taxonomy): Bacteria > Pseudomonadota > Alphaproteobacteria > Rhizobiales > Beijerinckiaceae > Terripilifer. The sequence continues at coordinate 5,895 of CAMDOY010000242.1, forward strand.
CCCTACCGTCGAGCAGCAGCGGAACGATGCTGCCGCGCAGGGCCCCAAAGTAGGCAGCGACCGTCGCGACTGAGCGATCGCAAAGGATGGCCACCACGGCGCGCGGACAATCAGCGAAGAGCGCATCGCCTTGGCGAAAGACGTCGCTGTAACTGTAGCCGCCCTCGTCGTC
>CAMDOY010000243.1 GCA_945903655.1 Rhizobium sp. Q54
GGGGTATGCGGGCGGTTGCCTCAAGCACTCAGTTCATGCCTCGCGCCCGCAGCTTGTAGCCGCCTTCGCGGGTTCTTTCGAACATTTCGCGGATCTGGGGATGGCGCACGGGCTTGCCGCTTTCATCGGGCAGCAGGTTCTGCTCGGAGACATAGGCGACATATTCGGTCTCCGCATTCTCGGCGAAGAGGTGGTAGAAGGGCTGCTCCTTGGTGGGGCGCACATCTTCGGGAATGGACTGCCACCATTCCTCCGTGTTCGAAAAGGTCGGGTCGATATCAAAGATCACGCCGCGGAAGGGGTACTTCCGATGCTTCACGATCTGGCCCAGACTGAACTTTGCGGTGCGAAACTTCATGGTTACGCTCTGATAAGACTGCTTGGGTCTAGCTTGCCGGCTTCGTGAAAGTCAATCCAGCCCTTTTTGGCGGGTGGCGGCTGCGTCAGAGTTTGTTCCAGAAGGGCTTTGTCGCCAGAGCCTTGGTCAGCGCCTTGCTGGCCCGCGCCACCAGCGCCGCCCGGTCCGGATGCGCCCCTGCCAGGCGTCCTGCGGCGAAGAGCACGAGGGGATCGTGATGCTCGCCCTCCCGGACCGCCTTGCGCGCTTGCTCTTCGAGAAAGGCGGCGGTCGCTTCGGCGTCATGAACCGCGCCTAGCGTTTCCTGGATTCGCTCCAGCGCGTTGACGAAACTGCGGTAACGTTTCGCAGCCTTGCTTTCATTGGCCAGCGCATCGAAAAATGCCGCCTGGTAACGCAGCTTCTTGGCGTGGATGCGCACCTCGTGCATCTGCGCCTCCGGCAGCGCCTCAAGATTTTCACCGCGCGCCGCCAGTTTTTTGCGGCTGGCCTTCAGACGTCTCGCCAGCAGATGTTTGAGGTTTTCCAGATCCGTTCTGGGCGCCATGGCCTTGCGTCGCCATGGCCCGGCCTCCACCCAGAGCAACAGGTCAAGCATCAGCTTTCGCCCGCGCGGCGAAGCCATGGCCTCGCGAAGGATCAGCCGCGACGCCGCCTGTCGGGTCTCGATGAAGGCTGCGAGCTCGGCGAGGCCCGGCATCTCCGGTTCGCGCGTGAGCGCGGGCTGGATGCTCTCCGTCAGCAGCACGTCGATGTCGCGTGTGGCCCCCAGATGATCTGAAAGCCATTTCAATTCCGCCGCGAGGCCCGGATAGGCCGTATCCGTGATCAGAGGACGGAAAAGGGCGAGGGCCGCCCGCAGCCGCCGAAGGGCGACGCGGGTCTGGTGGACAGCCTCGATTTCCTCACCATTGTCGAAGGCTGGCGCGTTGAGCATCATCTGCCGCAGGCAGGCATGGGCGATGGCGGCGAAGGCCTCTGCAGCGCTCATGTTGGCGTCCAGGGGCGGTGGGGTCATTTTCGCGGGCGCGCCCCAGACGCCAGCGGCAAGCCGGTAGCCGCGCTCTCCCTTGCTGATGAGACTGAATGAAACAGGTGCGACGGTGGCGAGTTTGCGCCCGAGCGCGAAAAGCCCGCTGCGTCGACCGCTCTTCAGCTCCAGTTCGATTTCGAAGATGGGGGCGCGCGCCTGCCCCGCGATGATCTCCCCCTCATCAATGGCCACCTCGATCACCGCGCGGGCGAAAGTCACTTCGGCCTTGCGACGGGTAAAGCGGGTCGTGAACATCGGACCAATCGTGGCGCGCAGGCCCTCGTTCGCGAGAACCCGCCCAAGAGGGGTTTGCGCTGCGCGGTCGAGATCGAGGTCAGGGGTGTCGAGGGTCTCTTCCCATTCGCCCCGATGGAGACTGGCGCCTTCCTGTTTCACGGTCTGGATGAAGCCGCCATCGACCTCTCGCAGGCGCAGCACGAAACCCGCCCTCTGGAGCGCGCATTCCGGCGTATCGAAATAGGTGGAGACCTGCGACGTAGCCTGGGCCTCGCGCAGGGGGGCGAACCGGGCTATCTTCAGCGCCGCCTCCAGCCCTGCTGGAGACGCCAAAAACTTCAATTCGATTTCACCCCCGGCTGCCATCCTCTATTTCAGCTTCAAAAATCTGTCATAGTCAATTCGCCGCACGTCTTTGGCTTTGTCGCCTTCATATGGATTGCCCTCCTGCTGGCGCCGCTCCATCATGTCTTCATGAGCAAACTGGAACTTCTGACCACTTCTGAAATGGCGGAGGCCGACCGGCTTTCCATAGGGGCTGGCGTTTCGGGCATGGCTTTGATGGAGCGCGCGGGGGCGGCGGTGGCCGATTGCGCGGCCGGGCTCGCGCCTGAGGGGCGCGACGTCGTGGTCCTGTGCGGCCCGGGCAACAATGGCGGCGACGGCTTCATCGCCGCCCGGCTTCTGCGGGAGCGCGGGCTTGACGTGAGGGTCTATCTGCTGGGCGATGTGAGCCGCTTGAGGGGCGATGCGGCGGAGGCCGCGCGGCGTTGGGCAGGCGCCGTCGAGTCCTGCGCGGCGGTCGATCTGGAGGCGGCTGGCCTGGTCGTCGATGGGCTCTTCGGGGCCGGGCTGACCCGGGATCTGGAGGGCGAGGCGCGGGCCCTTGTGGAGCGGGTGAACCTGTGGTCGCGGACGAGCGGGCGCCCGGTGGTCGCCATCGACGTCCCCTCCGGGCTCGATGGCGATACGGGCGCCGTGCGGGGCGCCGCCATCGTCGCCACCGCGACCGTGACCTTCTTCCGATTCAAGCCCGGGCACCTTCTGCTGCCTGGTCGGACCCTCTGCGGCGAGGCCCATCTGGCCGACATCGGGACGCCCGAGTCCGTGCTGGACTCGATCCGTCCGCAGACCTTCGCCGATGCGCCGGAGCTCTGGCGGGCGCTTCTGCCGATCCCTGGGGTGGGCGGCCATAAATACTCACGCGGCCACGCTCTTGTTCTCTCGGGCGGCCCCTGGACCACGGGCGCCGCCCGCCTCAGTGCCCGCGCCGCCCTTAGGGTAGGGGCGGGATTGGTGACTTTGCCGAGCCCGCGCGAGGCTTTGGGGATCAACGCCGCCCATCTCACCGCCGTCATGCTGACCCCCTGCGATGGCGCCGCCGACCTCGCCTCGATCCTGCGCGATCCCCGTAAGAATGCGCTCGTCATGGGTCCGGGGGCGGGGGTGGGCAAGGCCACCATGGACCTCGTGCTGGAGGCCCTGAGGAGCGATCCGCAGGACCGCGCCCTGGTGTTCGACGCCGATGCGCTGACCAGTTTTGCGGATGACCCGAGGGTTTTGGGCAGGGCGATCAAACGGGCGGGCAAGCCCGTGCTCCTGACACCGCATGACGGTGAATTTTTTCGTCTTTTCAATCGTGAAGGCCGATTACTTGAATCAATGATTGAGCCTCGCGCCAGCAATGAAACGCAATTTCACAGTAAGCTGGAGCGCGCCCGGAGGGCGGCTCGGGAGAGCGGCGCCGCCCTGATCCTGAAGGGGCCGGACACGGTGATCGCCTCCCCTGATGGTCGCGCGGCCATCTCCTTCGACGCGCCCCCCTGGCTCGCCACGGCGGGGTCGGGTGATGTGCTGGCGGGCTTTGCGGGCGGCCTGCTGGCGCAGGGCATGCCCCTCTTCGAGGCGGCCTGCGCCGCCGTCTGGATCCACGGCGCCTGCGCCCGCGCGATAGGTCCAGGCCTCATCGCCGAGGATCTGGCGGAGGCCATGCCGGGGGTGTTGCGAGGGCTTTATGGGTGAGGTGGGGAATCCGGTGGGAGGGCTTCCAGCGGGTTAAGCCAGCGGTCCGTCAGGGCGCGCATATGCCTTGCATTGCGCGAGAGAACCGTGAAGCCAAGCACCTCCGCGCTCGCGGCGATGAAAGCGTCCTCTGACCCTAGCGCGGCGCCGTTCGCGACCGCCCGGGCCAGCAGGGCGCCAGCCCGGTGGGCGATCTCGCTGGTGATCGGGATGATGCGGTCACGATGGGCGGTCTCGGCGGCCACCAGCCAGCGCCCCAAACGATCCGCCTTCTGGCTTGCGCCCTTGGCCCTTGCGCGCTCGACGCCGAAGCGGACCTCCATGATGGTCACAGTGCTGAGATAAAGGACGCGCTCGTTCCGGCGGACCCAGTCGCGCCAGGCTTGCGCCTGCGGTTCGGCCAGGCCCGAGGCGGGGTTGGCGATGGACAGGACGTCCGTATCGAGGAGGTACATGGGGTCAGAGGTCTTGCGAAATGGCCCGCGCCGGAACCCGCTCCGGCAGATCTGTCTCGTCGGCCGGGAAGTCGAGAATCAGATCCGCCACGGTCGGATATTCCGTCACAAGCCGCCGCCAGTCGGCCTGCGACAGCAGCACCACACTTTCGTTATCGCGGCGCTCGATTTTCTGAGGGCCGCTGATCAGGGCCGCCTCAAACAGTTCCGAAATATGCGCCCGCGCTTGGGTGATGGACCAGGATCGCATCTGGAGCTCCCTGAAATGTACGAAATGTACAATAGGGATTTGGCGGGGTGTGGGCAAGGGGAGCCGCCGAGGCGGCCTCACCCCACCTCGAACCAGGCCTCCAGTCCGCTCATCGCGTGGTCGAGAATCGTGCTTTCGATCAGCCATTTGCCGGGGTTGTCGGCCAGAAAGGCCACCCGGACCGTCCCGCGAGGGGGCACGATCACGCTATCGCGCCAATAGGGCTCCCATCCATCGTCGAGGAGATGGAGCACCCGCAGGGCGTGGCCATGGACATGAATGGTCTGGGCGATCCCTGTCTTGTTGATGAAGCCAAGGGTCACGGGTTGGCCCGGCTTCACCTTGAACAGGGCGGGGGCGTCGGCGCCGTGGGAGGCGACGCCGTTCAGGGTCCAGGCCTTGCGCGGGTCTGGAGATTGGCTTTTCTCGATGGTGAGGTCCAGCCGTTTGGCGGCCTGCAGTTTGATCACCGGGGGCAGGGCGGGGTTCTGCTGCGACAGGATGGGCCCGCGCGCGGCGACCGCTTCGCCCTCGGTCCTGAAGGTGATCAGTCTTTGGGCCTGCCCAGCGCCCGAATCTCCGCGCAGGGCAAGCCCCGGCTCGGCGGCGCCCTCGCGGGGCAGATCGAACATCACATCGAAGCGCGATCCCGGTCCGGAGGGCAGCGTCATGCGGGCGGGCTCGAAGGGTTCGCAGGACTGGCCGTCGATGCCCACCACCAGAGGGCGCAGCCCCTCGAAGCCCAGACTCATGAGCCGCGCGGAGCAGGCGTTGAGGATGCGCAACCTGATCCTCGCGCCGGGCCTCGCGGTGCAGGTCTGGGGGGCTGGTTGGGAGTTGACGGTGATCAGGGACCCGATCCGCCCCGCGCCGTTGACATCGGCGGCGTCCAGAAAGGGGCCGCGCATACGGGCCTGCTCATCCAGCCGCCAATCATCAATGACGGCCAGGACCTCCTGATCCGCCGGGGGATCCGAGCGTCCATCTACAATGAGAAGGCCATAGATCCCCCGCGCCTTCTGTTCCGCCGCATGGGGAAAGGCGGAGGGGCGATACCAATAGGTACCCGCATCGGGGGCGGTGAAGCGGATATCCATATGCCGCCCGGGCTCCACTGCGGCTTGGGTCAGACCCACGGCCCCATCCATCCCATTGGCGATTCTCACCCCCTGCCAGTGCAGGGCGGCAGGCTGGCGCAGGTTGTTGATCAGGCGAACGAAGACCTCCTCGCCCTTTTTCACCCTTAGAACCGGTCCGGGAACCTGGCCATTGATGGTCCACAGATCGGTCTGGGGCAGGGGGGCGGTCGCGAGCTGGAGCTTGCCCGGTCGCAAGTCGAAGATCGTCGGCTCCCCCGTCCGGGCGCTGGCCCCGATGGGCGACAAAAGGGCCGAAGCGATGAGCGCGCGACGGGTGAGGGGCATGGGGGGCTTCCGGTTGTGGAGGCCTTTATAAGCGCCGGGACGTGGCGGGGCGAGGGGTGGACCCGTCCGTCTTTTGGCGACCATCCCGGCTTTTGACCCCCACCGTCGAAGATTGCGACACTTTTTTGCTGCATCCCCCGCGAACCATTGCTATAGAGCGGCGCTCGCTGGCCGATGCCGGCGCGCGCTTTCGTGTGCGGGCGCCAGTTGCGGGCGTGGCGGAATTGGTAGACGCAGTGGATTTAGGTTCCACCGCCG
>CAMDOY010000244.1 GCA_945903655.1 Rhizobium sp. Q54
CTGGACACGCCGGGCCACGAAGACTTCTCCGAGGACACCTATCGCACCCTCACCGCCGTCGATTCGGCGATCATGGTGATTGACGCGGCCAAGGGCATCGAGGCGCGCACGCGCAAGCTCTTCGAAGTCTGCCGCCTGCGCGACATCCCCATCGTCACCTTCATCAACAAGCTCGACCGCGACACCCGCGACCCCTTCGATCTCCTCGACGAGATCGAGAAGACCCTGGCGCTCGACACCGCGCCGCTCACCTGGCCCATCGGCCGGGGCCGCGATTTTGCGGGCACCTATGACCTGCGCGCCAGCGCCATCCGCCACGTGGATTCGGATGCGCCCATGCAGAAGGTGAATGGCCCCGATGATCCCGCCGTGGCCGATCTGCTGCCCGAGCATCAGCGCGAGGCCTTCCGCGAGGAATTGAGCCTGGCGGTGGAGGCCTGCAAGCCCTTCGACCTCGCCAGCTTCCGCGAGGGCCATCTGACGCCGGTGTTCTGGGGCAGCGCGCTTCGCACCTTCGGCGTGCAGGATCTCATCGATGGTCTGGGTGAATTCGCGCCCCCGCCGCGCGGGCAGGATTCCGCCACCCGCCGCGTCGAGCCGCGCGAGCCCAAGATGACCGGCTTCGTGTTCAAGATTCAGGCGAACATGGATCCCAACCACCGCGACCGCATCGCCTTCACCCGCATCTGCTCGGGCAAGCTGACGCGCGGCATGAAGGCGAGGCTGGTGCGCACGGGCAAGGCCATGCCCATCAATGCGCCGCAGTTCTTCTTCGCCCAGGATCGCCAGATCGCCGAGGAGGCCTATGCGGGCGATGTGGTGGGCATTCCCAACCACGGCGCCCTGCGCATTGGCGACACCCTCACCGAGGGCGAGGACATCATCTTCCGGGGCGTGCCGAGCTTCGCGCCGGAAATCCTGCGCCGGGTTAAGCTGGGCGACGCCATGAAGGCCAAGAAGCTGCGCGAATCCCTGCAGCAACTGGCCGAAGAGGGGGTGGTGCAGGTCTTCACCCCCAACGACGGCTCAGGCGCCATCGTGGGCGTGGTCGGCGCCTTGCAGCTCGATGTGCTGGCCGAGCGCCTGCAGGCCGAATATGGCCTGCCCGTGAGCTTCGAGCAGAGCCGCTTCGAGATCTGCCGCTGGATCAGCGCCGACGATCCGGCTGATCTCGACAAGTTCCAGCGGGCCTTCCCCGCCTCCATCGCGGAGGATCTCGACCATGCGCCTGTCTATCTGGCGCAATCGGCCTGGGCCCTGCGCTATGAGCAGGAGAAATGGCCGCAGATCCATTTCAACGATGTGAAGGACTACCAGAAGAAGGCCCAATAGGGGGTTTCCCCTCGCAATGGCGAAGCTGGCCCTTGACCCCCGCAGGCGGTCGCAACATGATTGTGGAATCCTGGTGTAAATAGGTGTGCTTATGAAACGCGTTGTCATCGCAAGTCTGCTGGCGCTCGCCAGCGCATGCCTCTGGGCCGCCCCCGCCGCGCAGGCCCGTCCGCAGACCCCGGCCGAAAAGCGTTTCATGCCCTGGACCGGCGAGGTTCCCGCCTGCGATACGCCCAGCGTCTTGTGGAACATCCAGACCCGCTTCTATGACGCGGAAAGCCAGTACTGGAAGTCCGGCCTTGAAATGGTGGGCTTCGACCGCTTCCGCGAGACCGCCTATCGCAGCAACGGGACCGATTACATCCCGCGCCGCTACTGCACGGCGCGCGTGTTCCTGAACGATGGCAAGACGCGCCAGCTCACCTATTGGATCGGCGAGGATTTGGGTTTTGCGGGCGGGGATTTTTTCGGCTTGCTTCCGCTCACGGGCCGCACCAATGTGCTGAGTAACTGGGGCGTGACTTTTTGCGTCAATGGCCTCGATCGACATTACGCTTATGGTCAGGGGTGCATGGCCGCGCGCCCCTGAGTTTTCTCAAGGAGGCTGCGCGTGATTTCATCTCGTTTGATGTCAAGGGCTTGCTGGGCCCTCGCCCTCTTGCTTTCCCTCCTTTGCGCAGCGCCTGCGCCCTCGTTCGCCCAGAAGGCGCCTGACTGCGTCCTGGATCGCTGCGAGGAAAAGGCGCCCCCCGAGCGCGCTTTCCGCAGACCCACGCCCGGCGGCGATTTCGATTTCTATGTGCTCGCCCTCTCGTGGTCGCCGGGCTTTTGCGCCACGGGCGGCGCCGAGAAGGCGCGCGAGCAATGCCAGAGCGGCATGGGTCTGGGCTTTGTGGTCCATGGCCTCTGGCCCCAGTTCGAGCGGGGCTTCCCCAGCGATTGCGATGGGGCGGGGCGGCCCATCTCGCGGACAGCGCTGGATGCCGCCAAGGGGCTTTTCCCCAGCGAAGGGCTGGCGCGCTATGAATGGCGCAAGCATGGGAGTTGCTCGGGCCGCTCGCCGCAGGACTATTTCGCCGATGTGCGTGCCGCCCGCGACCTCGTGACCATTCCCCCTGAATTCCAGCGCCTGAAGCAGGAGGAGGAGGTCGCCCCCGCCGAGATCCTGCGCAGCTTCGGCAAGGCCAATCCGCGCCTGCGGGCGGGCATGGCCGCAGTTACCTGCTCCAAGGGCTTTCTGCAGGAGGTCAGGGTGTGCCTGAGCAAGGATCTGCGGGAGTTCCGCCCCTGTCCGGAGGTCACGCGCAATTCGTGCCGCGCCCCATCGATCAAGGTGACGCCGAGCCTCTGAGGGTTTAAGCCTTGGGCCATGAATTACAGGCACGCCTACCACGCTGGCAATTTCGCGGATGTTTTCAAACATGCGCTGCTGACCCGCATCCTGCTCTATCTCATGCGCAAGGACGCGCCCCTGCGCTATCTCGACACCCATAGCGGCGTCGGGCGCTATGATCTGTCCTCCGAGGAGGCCCTGCGCACCGGCGAATGGCGCGACGGGATCGGTCGCCTGATGGGCGCCGACCTGCCGCCCGCCGCTGCGGCGCTGCTGGAACCCTATCTCAGCCTCATCCCCGGCACGGCGCAGGCGCCGGGTCCCTATCCCGGTTCGCCCCTGATCGCCCAGAGCCTCCTGCGCAAACAGGACCGGATGACCTTCAGCGAGTTGCATGAACATGACTCACGCCGTCTGGTGCGCTCGCTGGGTCTGGAAAAGCGCTGCAAGATTCTGACGATGGACGGCTATCAGGCGCTCAAGGCGGGCGTGCCGCCCATCGAGCGCCGGGGCATGGTGCTGATCGATCCGCCCTTCGAGGAGCGCAATGAGTTCGAGCGCATGGCGCTGGCGCTGGAGAACGCCTGGGAGAAATGGCCCACCGGAACCTATGCGCTCTGGTATCCCCTCAAGCTTGAGGGCGGGGCGGATCAGTTTCGCAAATATCTGTCCGAAGGGCCGATCCGCAAGGTCCTGTGCCTGGAGCTGGACGTCGACCATCTGCGCGAGGTGGGCGCGCTCAAGGGCTGCGGCATGGTGGTGGTCAATCCGCCCTTCGTGCTGGAGGAGGAGGCGCGCGAGCTGCTCCCCCTTCTGGCGTCCCGGCTGGCTCAGGGGCCGGGCGCCGCCTGGCGCATGGGCTGGCTCACCGGAGAGTAAGCCCTGTCAGGCCCGTGGCCGCGCCCCATATGCCCAACCGGAGCGGGGACTGGAACGGGAGCCAGCCATGGCGCAAACGGGTGTAGTCAAGTTTTTCAACGCCGACAAGGGCTATGGCTTCATCAAGCCCGATGATGGGAGCGGCGATATTTTCGTGCATGCGTCGGCTGTCGTACAGGCGGGATTGCGCGCCCTGAGCGAGGGCCAGAAGATCGCCTTCGACGTCGAGCCCGACAAGAAGGGCAAGGGCCCCAAGGCCGTCAACATTCGCGTGGAGTGAAGGCCCGCTCACCCCTGAAATGAAGGAAGCCCGGCGAGCAAGCCCGCCGAGCTTCTGGTCTTATCGCTGGAGGGCGATCAGAACCGATAGTTGACGCCCATGCGGACGGTGTTCTGGGTCAGGCCAGCGCGGGAGACCCCCGTGTCGGTCTTCGAGGCGAGGTCCGTGTAGAGATACTCGGCCTTGGCGGAGACATTGTTGGTGATGGCGTATTCCATGCCGGCGCCCAGGGCGTAGCCATTGTGCCAGTCGCTCGCGGAAGCCGCGCCCAAGGTGCGCTCCACAGCGCCGCCTGCATAGCCGCCGGTGGTGAAGAGCAGCACGCGGTCAACCGAATAGCCGAGGCGGCCGCGCACGGTGCCGATGCTGGTCTGCTTGGAGACATTGGCGCCATTGGTGCTCTTGGCGTTGCTCCAGTCCATGTCGCCTTCCATGCCGAGCACGATCTGGCCCATCTGATAGTTGTAGCCAGCGGTGCCGCCGATCTGGGCGCCATCCAGCGACCCATAGGCGGCGTCGGCGGAGCCCTTCTGCGAGCCCCAGCCATAACCGGCGTTCACACCCGCGTAGAAGCCCGTCCAGGTGAAGACGGGAACCGGCGCCACATAGGGCGCAGCAGCCGTGGCCCGACGCGGCAGATCAGCCGCCATGGCGGCGCCGCTCAGGGTAAGGACCGACAGGGCGGCGGCGAGGGAAAGCTTGGCGTTCATTACATCTACTCCTCAGGGCCATGATCACGGCCAGCATTGATCTGTTCTCGGCGGAAAAGGTTTAAGAAGTCCTAAACTCATCCGCGTTGATGACGTAGTATCCAATCCAAAAGTGGCGCGATTTTGACAATATAGAAATGGATATGCTTCGCGAATTTCAGAGTTACTAAAACGTTAAGTGGCTATAATATAGGGTATATATTTGAAATTATGTCCCGATTGTGGCTGAATAGTGTGCTTAAAAATGGATTAATCGTGGCGACTTTGCGTCAAGCGGACGTGTAAGGAGCTATGGCTTTGCTTCGCCTCTTGATCCCTGAGGCCATCAAGGCGATGAAAGACAAGGCGAGGGCGATATGGGCGAAGCTTTGGATCAGGGATGCGCTTTGGTGACGGGGGCTGCGCGCCGTCTTGGGCGGGCGATAGCCCTTGCGCTGGCGCAAAAGAATTTTTCGGTGGCGCTCCATGCCAGCGAAAGATCCAGCGCGGAGGCCGATGAGGTCTGCGCGGCGATTCGCGCCGCTGGCGGGCGCGCCTGCGTGCTGACCGCCGATCTCGCCGATCAGCAGGCCGTGGCGGGTTTGATGGCGGCGGCCCACGCGGCGCTGGGGCCTGTGACCCTGCTGGTCAACAACGCCTCGCTCTTCGAGGCCGACGCCGCCAGCGCCTTTGACGCGCGGCTCTTCGATCAACATATGGCGGTCAATCTGCGGGCGCCCCTGCAGCTCGCCTCCGATTTCGTCGCCCAATTGCCTGAGGGTCGCGAGGGTCTGATCGTCAATCTGCTGGATCAGCGGGTGTGGCGGCTCAACCCGCATTTCTTCACCTACACGCTCGCCAAGTCCGCCCTCTGGACAGCCACCCAGACCATGGCCCAGGCCTTCGCGCCGCGCATTCGCGTCAATGGGGTGGGCCCGGGGCCGACGCTCGCCAATCACATGCAGCGCGCCGAGGATTTCCGCCGCGAGGCGGAGTCGATCCCCTTGCAGCGCGCCATCACCCCCGATGAAATCGTGGGGGCGGTGCTGTTTCTGCTGGAGGCCCGCAGCGTCACCGGCCAGATGATCGCGGTGGATGGCGGGCAGCATCTGGCGTGGAAGACGCCGGATGTGCTGGACTAATCAGCGGTCGGCAGGCGCCTGATGGTGAATTCGATGCGGTCTTCTGGCAGCACACGCCAGGACTCGATCTCCGTCATATAGGCGGCCTTGGGATATTGATCGAACCATTCGCGGGCCTTGGCGCGGGCTTCGGCGCGGGACAGGGTGAAGGTCTCCCGCCGCCACGAGCCGGACTGCGTCTGCTCGCGATTGTGGCTGCGGCTCCGCTCCCCGAGGGAGCGGGCGACATCGCGGGGACTCTTGCGCTCGAACGCCATCGGCAACTCCAGACTGGCCCTTACTTTAGGGCGCCTTGGACGCCGCGAGGAGTCCCTTCGCGAAAAATCCTTAATCGCGCTGCGTCAGAGCCTTGTCGAGCAAGGAGTCG
>CAMDOY010000245.1 GCA_945903655.1 Rhizobium sp. Q54
GGGCTCCCACTCCGGGAAATCATCCTTCCAGTCGCGCCCGCCGGACCATTCGAAATATTCTTCCTTCAGATGGGGCAGGAGTGGGCCATTGCGCTGCGGGCCGATGGCGGTGGCGAGCGGATGATCATTGGCCTGGGTGTCGTGGCCGACGACCTTGACCTTCTTCTCCACGAACCAGTCGGCGGCGGAGGGCACGAAGCCCGGCGCCTTGGCGAAATAGTCCTCATTGTCTTCGTAGATGTGGTGCCAGCCGGTGTTGACGATCACCACGTCGCCGGGGCGCACGACCTTGCCGGCGGCCTTTTCCAGATCGTCATAGGTGATGGATTCCCACTGCTTCTTGGGGATCGAGACGACAATGCCCGTGCCGAAGAAGTGCGGCAGCGGCACTTCGTTGATGAAGGGCGTTCCCGCAACCACATGGGCGGGCGCGTCGATATGGGTGGTGTTGTGCATGCTGGTCGTGATGCGCTGCGAGAGCACGCCGGACTTCGCCATGTAGTGGATGCGCTCGATCTTCACATCTTCGAAATAGGGCCAGTTCGGCGATTGATAGCCGAAGCGATGGGAGAGATTGTAGAACTCCACGCCCATGTCGTTGTCGAGATTGTCCTGGAAATCGATACCACGGATTTTAATGGTCACGACTGATGCCTCCCAAAGTTTGTTGACCCATCATGTGGTGCAACTGTATCAATAGGCGGTCTCGCTTACAAGAGCCCGGAAGCCCCGGGCGCGCTCATTGACCAGGGAAGAACGCCATGAAGAAGATCGCGCTGGAAGAACACTTCATCTCGCCGGGGCTGATCGAATATTGGCAGCCGACCATGACGGACGTGCCCAAGCCCATTTATGACAAGATCCACGCCGCCCTCACGGATTTCGGCGACATGCGCCTTTCCAGCATGGATGGCGCGGGCATCGAGAAGGCGATTCTCTCGATCGCGGGCCCCGGCGTGCAGGTGGAGCCCGACGCCGCCCGCGCCACGGCGAAGGCCGCCGAGGCCAACGACTTTCTCGCCAATGTGACCAGCGCCCGCCCCGACCGCTATCTGGGGTTCGCCCATATCGCCCTGCAGGATCCCCAGGCTGCGGCCCGTGAACTCGAGCGCTGCGTGCGCGACCTCGGCTTCAAGGGCGCCATGATCAATGGCAATTCCATGGGCGCTTATCTGGACGAGCGCCAGTTCGACCCCTTCTGGGCCAAGGCCGAGGAGTTGCAGGCGCCCATCTATCTGCATCCCGCTGACCCCGTGCAGCCCTACGCCAGCTTCGGCTCCTACAAGGAACTGACCCGGGCCACCTGGGGTTGGGGCGTGGAGACCGGCACCCATGCGCTGCGCATGATCTTCGGCGGCGTCTTCGACCGTTTCCCCGGGGCCTTGCTCATGCTGGGGCATCTCGGCGAGACCCTGCCCTATCTGCTCTGGCGCTTCGACAGCCGCGCCAAGCTCTATGGCGTGACCCTGAAGCGCCAGCCCTCCGAATATATCAAGGACAACATCGCGGTGACGGTCTCCGGCATGTTCTCGGCGGAGCCGCTGAACTGCGCCGTGGCGGCGCTGGGCGGCTCACGGGTGATGTTCTCCGCCGATTATCCCTTCGAATCCGCCGCCGAGGCCGGGCATTTCATGGATGACGTGTCGCTCGACGAGGCGCTGCGCGAGGACATCTGCTGGCGCAACGCCGCCCGCATCCTCAACATCCCCATGCAGGGCTGACAGCTTTACATGAGCTGAGGCGGCGCCACCCCCGCCTTTTCCGCAAGCTCCACAAGGCCCGCGAGGGCCTTGGGGGTGAGCGGGATCCCCTCCCGGGAGCGGCGCTCAAAGTTGCGCGCGCCGCGCTCGCCCGGCAGCAGGATCGCGGCCTCAGGATCAAGCCGCGGCAGATCATGCACCACCGCGCCAAAGGCGCTCATCTCGCGCTTGAACTCGTCCAGCGGCCGCATGGCCGCGATGTCGATGAGGATCAGCATGGCGTTGTGAACATGCGGCCCCTTGGCGCCCGAGCCGATGACGCCCAGCAGAATGGGATTGGCCGCCAGCACGCTCGTCAGACATTCGAACATGAAGGAGAGGCCCGAGCCCTTGGGCCCGCCCAGCGGCAGCAGAATGTCGGCCTCCGCCGCGTTGGTCGTGGGCGCGCCATCCTTGGTCAGGGCGCAGCCCGCAGGGATCGGCTCGCCCGAGCGCACCGCCTGCTGCAGGCGCCCGTTGGCGATGGTGGCGGTGGCCATGTCGAGCACAAGGGGCCCCTCCATGGAGGGCAGGCCGATGGCGATGGGGCTGGTGGCCAGACTCTTTACCCGCGCGCCATGGTAGGCCATGTTCGGCGGGCCGCTGTTGAGCATGATCGCCGCAAAGCCCTGCTCGGCGGCCGCGTGGGCGTAGCGGCCAATGGCGCCCGTATGGGTCGTGCCGCTGATGATGGCGGTGGAGACGCCGAAGGCCCGGGCGCGCTTGCCCGCCTCCTCCAGGGCCAGCTTCATGGCGAGTGGCCCGGCGCAACGATTGCCCTTCACCACAAATAGCGCCGCCGCGCGGCTGTCGATCTCGGGCGTGGCCTTGGGGTCCATCTGCCCGTCGTCCAGAAAGCGCAGATACATGGACAGGCGCGCCATGCCATGGGAGGAGACGCCCCGCAGATCCGCCCAGACCAGAACATCCGCCAGCGCTTGCGCCTGCGCCTGCCCCATGCCTCTTCCCATGAAAAGCGAGCACATGAACGCGGCGAGCCGCTCGGCGGAGATATGCAGGGTTTCAGGCTTCACGGCGGCGTCCCCAATTCATTGGCGCGCAACTTAGCGCATGCGCGCCCCGCCGCAAACACGCCCTCAGGCAGAACCATCCTTGCCCTCGCGCGCTGGCGAGACTAGGTTCGCGCCGTCGGGCGAGCCCGGCGCTTAATGGGGATGAACGCATGACGGGCCGTGACGAGCAGATGGTGCTCGGGGTATTTTTCAACCACACCGGCCATCACGTGGCCTCCTGGCGCCATCCGGGCGCGGATGCGGACGCGGGCGTCAATTTCAAACATTATGTGCGCCTCGCCCAGACCGCCGAAAAAGCCAAGTTCCACTTCCTCTTTTTCGCCGACTGGCTGGCGGTGCGCGACGCCTCCGACCTGACGCTGAGCCGCTCGGCCCAATATACCGCCCATTTCGAGCCCCTGACCCTGCTGGGCGGGCTCGCCGCCGTCACCGAGCAGATCGGCCTCGTGTGCACGGGCACCACCAGCTACAACGAGCCCTTCCACATCGCCCGCAAGATGGCCTCCCTCGATCACATGAGCGGCGGGCGCGCCGCTTGGAATGTGGTGACCTCCTCCTTCAAGGCGGAGGCCTTCAACTTTGGCCGCGAGGCCCATTACGATCACGAGGACCGCTACGAGCGCGCCCATGAATTCGTGGAGGTGGTGAAGGGCCTCTGGGACAGCTGGGACGACGACGCATTCCCGCGCGACAAGGAAAGCGGCCTCTATCTCGACCCCACCAAGCTGCATCGCCTCAACCACGAGGGCAAGCATCTGCGCGTGCGCGGGCCGCTGAATGTGCCGCGTCCCCCGCAGGGCCATCCGGTGATCGTGCAGGCGGGCGCCTCCGAAACAGGCCGGGAGCTGGCCGCAGCCACCGCCGAAGTGGTCTTCACCTCGCCCCATGACATTGCCGCAGGCCAGGCCTTCTACAATGATGTGAAGGGGCGCATGGCCAAATATGGCCGCCATCCCGACGAGCTGAAAATCCTGCCGGGCCTCAGCGCCACCGTCGCGGAGACGGACGAAGAGGCGGAGGAGAAATTCGAATATCTGCAGTCCCTCATTCACCCGGAAGTCGGCCGCGAGATTCTCTCCCTGGTGCTCGAAGGCGCCGACCTCTCGGGCTACGATCTTGACGGACCCCTGCCTGAGATCACGCCCGAACCCGTGGGCGGCACCCCGCGCGGCGTCATCGCCATGGCGCGCAAGGAAAACCTGACCATGCGCCAGCTCTACATGCGGCTGGCGGGCGCGCGCGGCAAGCGCAGCATCAAGGGCTCGGTGAAGCGCGTCGCTGACGAGATGGAGGCGTGGTTCCGCGCAGGCGCCTGCGATGGCTTCATCCTGCAGCCCGCCTATCTGCCCGGCAGCCTCGACGAGGCCTGCACGCTGCTGGTGCCGGAATTACAGAAGCGCGGGCTCTTCCAGACGGAATACAAGGGCGTGACCCTGCGCGACCATCTAGGCCTTTCGCGGCCCAAGAGCCGCTACGCCAAGGACTGAGGCGAGCGCCTCAGGACGCGCCGGTGATGAAGGCCACGATGGCGCGCTTGTCGAGCGCGCCCGCCTGACGGGCGACCTCGCGGCCCCCGCGAAACATGATCATGCAGGGAATGCCGCGAATGCCGAAGCGGGCGGAGACATCGGGCGCAGCCTCGGTGTCGAGCTTGGCGAAGCGCACCAGCGGCTCCAGTTCGGCCCCTGCGGCGGCGAAGTGGGGCGCCATCTGACGGCAGGGCGCGCACCAGCCAGCCCAGAAATCCACCACTACGGGAATTTCGGTACGGCTGATCATGCGGTCGAAGGCGGCGGCGTCAGGAAGATCAACGGGCTTACCGGTGAAGAGCGGTTCATGGCAGCGCCCGCAGTCCGGCGTTTGCCGGGCGGTGATGCGCGCCGCTGGCGCCCGGTTGAGCCCGCCGCAATGGGGGCAGACGATGACGTAGCTATCCATGGCGGGAGCCTACATGGCCACCGGCCCGCCTTGGGCAAGCCAGCCGCCTGTGCCCGGCAGGTAATGAATCACATCCGTGCGACCGTGGGCGTGGGCCTGGGCCATGGCCCGGGCCGAGCGCCCGCCCGCCTGGCAGACCAGCACCACGGGCTTGCCGGTGGGCAGCTTTGAGGGGTCGAAGCTCGACAGGGGATGGTTCTGCGCATGGGGAATATGGCCAGCCGCATATTCATTGGGCTCGCGCACATCCACCACATGGCAGGTCTGGGCGAGGCAGGCCTCCTGAAAGGCCTCATGTTCGAGGGCGGGGATGCTGGTTTCGCCCGCCAGACGGGACAAGAGGCTCGCGAGGGACATGGGCAGGCTCCAATAGCGCAACAGGGGCGACCTTCACCCACGCATATATGAGGGACGCCCCGGGCGGCAAGCGCCGCAGCGCCTTTGAGGTGGCGCAAACCCGGCGAGGGGCGATATGCTGGCGGCAGGTTCAATTCAGGAGGAGGTCGCCATGGGTGAGTATGACAGATGGCAGGGGCGCTATGCGGCGCCGGAATATATCTTCGGCGAGGGGCCGAACGCCTTTCTGGGCGCCCAGGGTCCTTTGCTGCCCGCCAAGGGCCGGGCGCTGGCGGTCGCCGATGGCGAAGGCCGCAACGGCGTCTGGCTGGCCGAACAGGGCCTCGACGTGCTCTCCATCGATTTTGCGCCCAATGGGCAGGCCAAGGCGAAGGCGCTGGCCGAGAAGCGCGGCGTGAAGCTGGAGTTGATTCTCGCCGATGTCCACGAATGGGCCTATCCCGAAGCCGCCTTCGATGTGGTGGCGGAAATCTTCACCCAGTTCTCTGACCCCGAGCAGCGCGCGAAGAAATGGGCGGGCATGCGCAAGGCCCTCAAGCCCGGCGGGTTGCTGCTGCTGGAAGGCTACACGCCCAAGCAGCTGGAATACGGCACCGGCGGGCCCAAGCAGCTCGACCATCTCTACACCCGCGAGATGCTGGAGGCGGAATTCGGCGACTTCTCGAAAATCGAGATCAAGCAATACGAGACCATGATGTCCGAGGGCGGCGCCCATGCGGGCATGGGGGCGGTGATTGATCTTATCGGCTGGAAATAGCTGCAACGAAAAGGGCCCGGCGATCGACGCCGGGCCCTCTTTCACGCCATCAGATCGCGAAGATCAGAACTTGTAGTTCACGCCCGCGCGGACGATGTTGGCGCTCATATCCACCATCTCGGGCGAGTAGCCCTCGAGCGTGAAATAGGACGCGCGCGCAAAGCTCGTGTAGAGATATTCAGCCTTCACGGACC